>NZ_LYSP01000065.1:0-22650 GCF_001728945.1 Pseudomonas sp. ENNP23 | reverse complement strand
TTTTTATTGAGGTGTTCTCAGCGGGTATCCGGCCGAAGTGATAGAGCTTTTGTAAGCTATCGCTTACATATCGCGTAAGTGAAGTATGTAAAAAGCGCGACGTGAACGAGCTCTTCAGGTTTTTTTTGTTTCTATCTTATTGAAATTAAATAATATTTTTCTAAATAAAAAACGAGAGCATTGCTCTCCAGCACCGTGGAGTGAGCTTGTCCCGTTCAAGGAAGCCGTTAATATCACTTCCACGCGACACGGAATGGTTGCAGGCAGAGACGGATTTCTGCCAGGAACGCCGCAGGATTGCGGTTCATCAGGATGATGATTGGGAAACAAAGGGATAGGGACAAAAGAGTGGGCGGGCAACCGCCCCTTTTTTTGTCCGCAAGAAATGAAAAAGGCCCGCTTTGGCGGGCCTCTTCTTTTGCAGCTCTTCAGCGCTCCAGATGCTGGAGCTTGCCCTTCACACCGTCCCACTCTTCGGCATCGGAGAGGGCTTCCTTCTTCTCGGTGATGTTCGGCCAGACTTCCGCCAGGTCGCGGTTCAGCTCGATGAACTCCTGCATGTCCTCCGGTACCTCATCCTCGGAGAAGATGGCCTGTGCGGGGCACTCGGGCTCGCACAGCGCGCAGTCGATGCACTCGTCCGGGTGGATCACCAGGAAGTTCGGGCCTTCGTAGAAGCAGTCTACCGGACAGACTTCCACGCAGTCGGTGTATTTGCATTTGATGCAGTTGTCGGTGACGACGAAGGTCATTTCTGATTTTCTCCTCAAGCGGCGGCATGGAAGCCCGTCTTCATGGGCTTCCTGCGCTGGATCGGCTATCCCGGCTCAGGCTGGCGACCGAAGCTCGTCCAGAGCGCGCGGGATTCTAACAGCTTGTTTGCCTCGGCGTTAGATTCGTGATTTCAGGGCATAAAGCAGATCAAGTGCCTGCCGGGGCGTGAGGTTGTCCGGATCGGCCTTGGCCAGGTCCTCCAGCACCGGGTGCGGCAGGCTGGCGAACAGGTCGCTCTGCATTGGCGGCGCGAGTTTTCCCGGCGCTGCCTGGGGCAGTTCGTGGGGCAGGCTGGTGGTTTCCAGTCGTGCCAGATGCTCGCGAGCTCGCTGGATCACGCCACCAGGGACGCCCGCCAGTTGCGCCACCGCCAACCCATAGCTCTGGCTGGCAGGGCCTGGCAGCACATGGTGCAGGAAGACGATCCGCTCATTGTGCTCGGTGGCGTTGAGGTGCACGTTGGCCACCACCGGCTCGCTTTCCGGCAGCACCGTGAGTTCGAAATAGTGGGTGGCGAACAGGGTGTAGGCACGCAGCTTGGCCAGGTGCTCGGCAGCCGCCCAGGCCAGCGAGAGGCCGTCGAAGGTGCTGGTCCCACGCCCTACTTCGTCCATCAGCACCAGGCTGCGGTCCGTGGCGTTGTGGAGAATGTTCGCGGTTTCGCTCATTTCCACCATGAAGGTCGAGCGGCCGCCTGCCAGGTCGTCGCTGGAGCCGATGCGGGTGAAGATGCGGTCCACCATGGAAAGCTCGCACCATGCCGCCGGCACGAAGCTGCCGATATGGGCTAGCAGCACGATCAGGGCCGTCTGGCGCATGTAGGTCGACTTACCACCCATGTTCGGTCCGGTGATGATCAGCATCCGCGTGCTGTCGTCCAGGGTCAGATCGTTGGCGACAAAGGGGGTCTCCAATACCTGCTCCACCACCGGGTGGCGGCCTTGGGTGATGCGCAGGCAGGGCTCGTCGACGAAGCGGGGGCGGTTCAGGTCGAGGTTGAGTGCGCGCTCGGCCAGGTTGCTCAGCACGTCCAACTCGGCCAGCGCGGCTGCGGTGTCCTGCAGGGGGGCAAGCTGCTCGATCAGCAGTTCCAGCAGCGCTTCGTAGAGCATCTTCTCGCGGGCAAGGGCGCGGCTCTTGGCCGATAGCGCCTTGTCCTCGAAGGCCTTGAGTTCCGGGGTGATGAAGCGCTCGGCTCCCTTCAGCGTCTGCCGACGGATGTAGTCGGCAGGTGCCTGCTCGGCCTGCACCCGTGGCAGTTCGATGTAGTAGCCGTGGATGCGGTTGTAGCCGACCTTTAGATTCGGCAGCCCGGTTCGGGCCTTCTCTCTGGCCTCCAGATCCATCAGGTATTGGCCGGCGTTCTCGCTGAGTGCCTGAAGCTCGTCCAGTTCCGCGTCGTAACCGGTCTTGATCACGCCGCCATCGCGGATCACCGCCGGCGGGTTGTCGATGATGGCGCGCGTGAGCAGGTCAGCCAGCTCCGGGTAGGTGCGGATGCTGCCGGCCAGGGTCTGGAGATGAGGGATGTCCAGACCGCTCATGGCATCTTGCAGTGCTGGTAGCGCAGTCAGGGCATCGCGCAGGCGAGCGAGGTCACGGGGGCGGGCGTTGCGCAGGCCGATACGGGCGAGGATTCGCTCGACGTCGCCGATTTCTTTCAGTTGCGGTTGCAGCCCTTCATAGCGGTAGCCGTCCAGCAGTGCGGTGATGGAGTCCTGGCGTGCTTCCAGCACGGCCCGATCACGTAATGGACGGTTCAGCCAACGCCCAAGCAGACGGCTGCCCATGGCAGTCTGGCAGCGGTCGACCACAGATTGCAGGGTGTTGTCCCGTCCGCCCGAAAGGTTGACGTCCAGCTCCAGGTTGCGACGGCTTGCACCGTCGAGGATCACCGTGTCGTCGAGGCGGTCATGGCGCAGGCTGCGCAGGTGGGGCAGGGCAGTACGCTGGGTCTCCTTGGCGTAGGCAAGCAGGCAGCCAGCCGCGCCGATCGCCAAGGTCAGGTTCTCGCAACCAAAGCCCTTGAGGTCCTGTACGCCGAACTGCTGGCACAGGCTCTTTTTCGCCGAGTCCCGGTCGAAGTCCCAAGGCGCACGACGACGTACGCCCCTGCGCTTCTCCGCCGGCAGCCCCTGCGGCCAGTCGTCAGGGATGAGCAGTTCGGCTGGGTTGAGGCGCTCAAGTTCGGCCAGGAGGTTCTCCCAGCCCCTGATCTCCTGCACGGCGAAACGACCGCTGGTGATGTCCAGCACCGCCAGGCCGAACAGACGTTCGTCACCCAGGAGGGCGCCCAGCAGGTTGTCGCGACGCTCGTCCAGCAGCGCCTCATCGCTGACGGTTCCCGGAGTGATGATCCGAACGACTTGGCGCTCGACCGGGCCCTTGCTGGTTGCCGGGTCGCCGATCTGCTCGCAGATGACCACCGACTCACCGAGTTTGACCAGCTTGGCCAGGTAGCCTTCCACGGAGTGGAAGGGAATGCCCGCCATGGGAATCGCCTTGCCAGCCGACTGGCCGCGCGCTGTCAGGGTGATATCCAGCAGCTTGGCCGCCTTCTTCGCGTCTTCGTAGAAAATCTCGTAGAAGTCGCCCATGCGATAGAACATCAGCTGGTCCGGATGCTGATTCTTCAGCTTCCAGTACTGCTGCATCATGGGCGTGTGTTCGGAAAGGTCCTGGGTGTCTTTGGCCATCGGTGCTTCGCGATTCTTGAGGTGGGGCCGGGCATTCCGATTGCCATGAACCGATGCCCGGTCTTGCATGGGAAGGGCGCTAGTGTACGGTATCCGGCTTGCTCGCTTTAACCCCGGAGTTGCACATGCCCGACACCGATCTCTCCCTGACCGAACTTGCCGCCCACCTTGGCAAGGCCCTGGCGGCCATAAAAGCGCAGGTCACCACGGCGGAGTCTTGCACCGGAGGTGGCATCGCCGAAGCGATCACCCGTATCCCGGGCAGCTCCACCTGGTTCGAGGCCGGCTATGTCACCTACTCCAATACCCAGAAGACGGCCCAACTAGGGGTTCCGGAACTCCTGTTCGGGCAGGTCGGCGCGGTCAGCCGCGAGGTGGTCCTGGCCATGGTCGAAGGCGCGCAAGCCCGCAGTGGTGCGCGATTTGCCGTCGCGGTCAGCGGTGTTGCGGGGCCTGATGGGGGCTCGCCCGAGAAGCCGGTCGGTACCGTCTGGATCGCTTGGGCCGACGGCGACGCGCGCCACAGTCGTCGCTACCAGTTTGTGGGTGACCGCCAGCAGGTGCGTCGGCAAACGGTGAAAACGGCCCTCCACGGTGTCATCCGACTAGCTGCAGGAGAAAAACCGTTCGAGGGGTAGGCGAGCGAAAGTTTCCTGTGAAATAATACTGTCTACTTATACAGTTGTTGGTGGCCGTCAGGCCCTCTTGATGAGCGAGGACTTCAATGGACGAGAACAAGAAGCGTGCTTTGGCGGCTGCCCTGGGCCAGATCGAGAAGCAGTTCGGCAAAGGCGCGGTCATGCGCATGGGCGACCATGAGCGCCAGGCCATCCCGGCCATTTCCACCGGCTCCCTGGGGCTGGACATTGCCCTTGGCATCGGCGGTCTGCCCAAGGGCCGTATCGTCGAGATCTACGGCCCGGAATCCTCGGGCAAGACCACCCTGACCCTGTCCGTGATCGCCGAAGCCCAGCGCATGGGGGCCACCTGCGCCTTCGTCGACGCCGAGCACGCGCTGGACCCGGACTACGCCGGCAAGCTGGGCGTCAATGTCGATGACCTGCTGGTTTCCCAACCGGATACCGGCGAGCAAGCCCTGGAAATCACCGACATGCTGGTGCGTTCCAACGCGGTCGACGTGATCATCGTCGACTCCGTTGCCGCCCTGGTGCCCAAGGCCGAGATCGAAGGCGAGATGGGCGATTCCCACGTCGGCCTCCAAGCCCGTCTGATGTCCCAGGCCCTGCGCAAGATCACTGGCAACATCAAGAATGCCAACTGCCTGGTCATCTTCATCAACCAGATCCGCATGAAGATTGGCGTCATGTTCGGCAGCCCGGAAACCACCACCGGCGGTAACGCGCTCAAGTTCTACGCCTCCGTCCGGCTGGACATCCGCCGTATCGGCGCTGTGAAGGAAGGCGAGGAAGTGGTGGGCAGCGAGACCCGCGTCAAGGTCGTCAAGAACAAGGTTTCCCCGCCGTTCCGTCAGGCCGAGTTCCAGATCCTTTACGGCAAAGGCATCTACCGCAGCGGCGAGGTCATCGACCTTGGTGTACAGCAGGGCATCCTCGAGAAGTCCGGCGCCTGGTACAGCTACCAGGGCAGCAAGATCGGCCAGGGCAAGGCCAATGCAGCCAAGTACCTCGAGGACAATCCGGAAATCGGCAAGGCCATCGAGAAGCTGATCCGCGAGCAACTGCTGAACCGCAACAACGGCAAACAGGACTTCGTTCCCACCGCCGAAGAAGCCGCTGAAGCCGACGCTGACGCCTGATCCCGTGCCCGTCGTGCTCGACAGCCCCGCCGCCGTGCGGCGGGCCGCGATGGACCTGCTGGCGATGCGCGAGCACGGTCGCATCGAACTGACGCGCAAGCTGCGTCAGCGCGGCGCCCCGCCTGAACTGATCGAAAGTGCCCTCGACCGGCTTGCGGACGAGGGCCTTCTCGATGAATCCCGCTACCTCGAAAGCTTCATTGCCAGCCGAGCCCGCTCCGGTCACGGGCCTGCCCGTATTCGCGAAGACCTGGCCCAGCGCGGCTTGCCCCGTCCGGCAATCGAGGCGGCGCTGCGCGAGGCCGACATCGATTGGGGCGCGCTCCTGCGTGAAACCTGGATGCGCAAGTTTGCGCGGCTGCCCGTAGACGCCAAGGAGCGTGCCAAGCAAGGGCGCTACCTGGCCTATCGGGGGTACTCGATGGAGATGATCAGCCGCTTGCTGAGAGGCTCGTCGCTGGACGATTGAGGTGTGTCCGTACTGAGAAGCCCTGCCAGGTGACCCTGGCAGGGCTTTTTCATGGGCGTCAGCGTAGCCAGTGTTCCGGCTGGTTGATGAAATCCACCAGCTCCCGCAGGCGTCCGTGGTCGCGGCCGTTGAAGCGGAACGCCAGGCGGATGAGGTGGCAGAACTCCGGCTCGTCCCGCTCAGGCTCGCAGTAGGGGCGCTGTTCGAAGCCGCCCTGCAGGCACAGCCCCTTGAACTCCTCATGCAGGGCTTGGAGGGCCGAGTCCGTCAGTGGGTGGTTCATGCGGATGACGAACTCGTTCTTCAGCCAGCGAGTGGAATGGAAGTTGCCGTAGAAACGCGCGATTTCCGTGGCTGCGTCCTCCGCGCTGTGTACCAGCCGAACCAGGCGCAGATCGCTGGGCAGGATGTAGCGGTTCAGTTCCAGATGGCGGTGCAGGAAGTCCAGCGCATCCTTCCAGTAGCTGCCGCCGGGCTCGTCCAGCAGTACCACCGGCACCAGCGGGCTCTTGCCGGTCTGGATCAGGGTGAGCACTTCGAGGGCCTCGTCCAGCGTGCCGAAGCCGCCCGGGCACAGCACCAGGGCATCGGCTTCCTTGACGAAGAACAGCTTGCGGATGAAGAAGAAGTGGAACGACAGCAGGTGGTCGGTGCCCGCCACCGTGGCGTTCGCGCGTTGCTCAAAGGGCAGGGTGATGTTCAGGCCCAGGCTGTTTTCCTGCCCGGCGCCTTCGTGGGCGGCAGCCATGATGCCGCCCCCGGCACCGGTAATGACCATCATGTCGAGCCGGGAGATGGCCTCGCCCAACTGGCGGGCCAGGTCGTACAGCGGGTGCTCCACGGGCGTGCGTGCGGAGCCGAACACAGTGACCTTGCGACGGCGCTTGAACTGCTCGAGGACGCTGAAGGCGTGCTCCATCTCGCGCAGGGTCTGCAGCATGATCTTGGCGTCCCAGCGGTTGCGGTCCGCCTGGGCCATGCGCACCACCGTGGTCACCATCTCGCGGTAGAGGGACAGGTTGGGGCTTTCGTGCGGAACCACCAGCCCGACCAGTTCGTCGACCTTTTGCGCCAGGTCGATCCCGCTGGTCTGGAAGTGCCGGGAGAGGTAGTCATCCGGTTCGAAAGGCATAGCGTTCTCCTTGCTCAGCAACTGCACGGCACGCCCGGGGTGGGCGCGCCAGAGCCCTGCCAACGGGGCATTCGACCCGGATGCAGGACGCTGGGACAGCTTGCGCGAGTGTCTCGGGCTTTTCCAGCCGCAAGACGCAGCCTCGACCCCAGCCCCTGTAGGAGACGGGGGTCGGCAGCCGCAGGCAAGGGGGGCAGGCGGTGTTACTTGGCCGTGGAGGCCTTCAGGCCGCAATCGCTGGCAATGAAGCGTTCGTTGGTGACCGGGCGATTGCTCTTGTACTCGGTGAAGGCATAGCGCAGTGCCGCACCTCGGGCCAGCAACTGACGGTAGCCGTTGTTGCGGCAAACGCTGTTGGCCAGTTGGGCACGCACCGAGTCGGGGTTGGCGCGCATCTGGGTTGCATGGGCAGAGCGGACGCTGAGGTGGTTGACCAGTTCTGTGCCTTCCACTGTGTAGCCCTGGTCGAGAATGTCCTCGTTGATGGCGCGGGGCGTGCCGACGCTGCTCTCCTCGGCCACTTTCTCCAGCATCTTGGTCAGCTCGAAATCCTTGAGCGAGGCCGCCTGCACGGCGATGGGCGCGAGAAGGGCTAAGGCGGCGAGGGTTAGGCGTTGCATGCGAATCTCCGAGGGTGGGACAGCCTTTGACTCCGGCTGCGACCAAGTGTTCATGGCCCGGTAGCCTGGTGCGCGCATCCTGAACAAGCGCCGACTGCAGATCAAGGTCCGTCTGATTCCCACCGTTGTGTTGCGCCGACGAGCGGCCCCTGGATGCTGCCAGCCTGTTGTCACGCTTGACAACCCGCTATGCCTGACAGAGTCCCGTCACACGGGGCACAGGTGCATTTGCCGCTTCGCCTGGCCTTAGCGCTGAGGCCGGGTGCTATTGCCGGCGGATGTCAGCAAGGCAGGAGTCCCCACGACTTTAGGATGGGGGCCGGCGGCAAAACACGGACTGTCCCAAAACCCCAGACGCCTCCGGGTGTCCCGTGAGGAATGACCAGGTCGCCCCAGACCTTGCGTGCGGTTCTCTGAGAACAGAGGGCGGTTGCCTTCCTCACCCCGGTATTGACCTCGGGCTACCAATTCGGATTCCAGCCGGCGTTTGCCCAGGGCACCGCCTGCGCCAATGGTGCGGGGCAGCCGCCCCCGGTGATCTTCTACAACCTCGTCGGCCCGGCACGCCTTAAGGACGCGCGGATGACCGCCGGCAGCGCGGGCCACTACACAGGGGAGAACAAGACCCAGGTCTCCACTTCATCGGGTTGACCTTCAACCACGTCTCTGAGCGGAGCGACGGGCTGGGGGTAACGACTCGTCCGCCCCGCTGCCCATCGATGACCGGGCGGGGGTACACTGCGCGCCGTTTCCGCACAGCCCTGGTTTCCCGTCCTCCATGACCCACGCCGTCTTCCGCTTGCGCGCCGAATGTCTGGCCCGCGCCACTCGCCCGTTCGTTGCCCGCGGCTCCCGCGCACCCCGCTGCCCGCGTTGCCGGGTGATTCCTGCCTACTGCTTCTGCGACCAGCGTCCGCAGGTGCCGGCCAATGCCGGGGTGTGCCTGTTCATGTACTACTCGGAGCCGCTCAAGCCGAGCAACACCGGCTGGCTGATCGCCGATGTGGTGGCCGATACCGCCGCCTTCGAATGGTCGCGGATCGCCCTCGACCCGGCAGCCGAGACCCTGCTGAATGATCCCCAGTGGCAGCCGTATGTGGTGTTCCCGGGGGAATACGCCGAGCCGGAGCGGGTGGTGGAGGAAGTGACGGTCGAGCCAGGCAAGCGACCGCTGTTCATCCTGCTGGACGCAACCTGGACGGAGGCTCGCAAGATGTTCCGCAAGAGCCCGTACCTGAACAGCTTCCCGGTGCTGAGCCTGCGCCCGGAGCAGATCTCCCGCTACCGTCTGCGCCGCTCCAAGCGTGACGAGCACCTGTGCACGGCCGAGGTGGCTGCGCTGTGCCTGGAACTGGGCGGTGACTCACAGGCCGCCGGCGCGCTGGATGCGTACCTGGACCTGTTCACCGAGCGTTATCTGGGCGCCAAGCACGCCCTGCCGTTGGACCTGGAGAGCCCGGCGCACCAGGCGCTGCGTCCTTATCTCTGAGCCTCGTGGCGTTGCGGCCAAAGCTGCGCCACCAGCATGCCGACGAACATCAGCGCACAGCCCAGATAGCCCCGCGTATGCAGGGACTCGTTGAGCATGAGGGCACCGGCGATGGCAGCGAACACCGCCTCAAGGGACAGGATGATGGCCGCGTGGGACGCAATCGCGTGCTTCTGCGCCACCACCTGCAGGGTGTAGCCGATGGCCACGGCGATCACCCCGCCATAGAGGATGGCCGGGCCGGCCGAGACGATGGCGTCCAGGCGGATGTCTTCCAGCACCAGCGCCAGCGCGAGGCTGATCACCGCGCAGGTGATGAACTGCAGGATGGCCAGGCGCACCGGGTCGTGACGGCTGGCGAAGAACCCTACCAGCAGCACGTGAACGCCCCAGACCACCGCCCCCGCCAGTTGCAGCCAGTCGCCGCGCGCCACCTGGAAGTTGTCGCCGACGCTGAGGAGGAACATGCCGCCCACCGCCAGCAGCGCGCCGATCCAGGTGCCCATGCCGGTGCGATGGCCCAGCAACAGCCCCAGCAGCGGCACGATGATCACGTACAGGCCGGTGATGAAACCGGAGTTGGTCACGCTGGTGAACAGCAGGCCCACCTGCTGCAGGTTGATGCCCAGGGACAGGGCCAGTCCCATCAGCACGCCGCCGAGCAGCAGGCCCTGGTTCATCGGCTCGTGGTGCTCGCCGCGTGGCAGCAGGTAGAGCAGCGGCAGCAACACCAGGGCACCCAGTGCGAAGCGCAGGCCTGTATAGAGGAAGGGGCCGATGGCATCCATGCCGAGCCGTTGCGCAACGAACGCCGCGCCCCAGATGGCAGCGGTGATCAGCATCAGGATGTCGGCGCGCAGGGCTTGGCTTCGCATAGGACTTCTCGGCAGTCAAAAGGCCAAGACTCTGACGCAAAGATGGCCGCTTGACCACCCCGCCGAGGGTCGGCATGCTGGGCGCCGCTCCACGGCCGCCCATTAGCCGCCAGGGCCTTCCAATCGCTGCCAGGGCGGTGGGGCCCGCCAGAAAAGGACCCCTCGATGGCCGCTTACGACATCCTAATTGCCGACGATCACCCGCTGTTTCGCAGCGCCCTGCACCAGGCCCTGACCCTGGGGCTGGGACAGGATGTGCGTCTGGTGGAAGTGGCCAGCATCGCTGAACTCGAGGAGCGCCTGGCGCAGAAGAGTGACTGGGATCTGGTCCTTCTGGACCTGAACATGCCCGGCGCCTACGGCTTCTCCGGCCTGGTGCTGTTGCGCGGCCAGTACCCGCAGATCCCGGTGGTGATGATCTCCGCCCAGGAGGAAGCATCGGTCGTGGTCCGGGCGCGCGAGTTTGGTGCGAGCGGCTTCATTCCCAAGTCCAGCCCGCTCGAAGTCATCCAGTCGGCCGTGCGTGCCGTGCTCGATGGCGATGCCTGGTGGCCGCCGCAAGCAGACGAGGCGGTGGTCGTTTCCGACGAGGCCCGTGCCGCCAGTGCCGGCCTGGCCAGCCTCACGCCCCAGCAGTTCCGCGTGCTGACCATGGTCTGCGAAGGCCTGCTGAACAAGCAGATCGCCTTCGAGCTGAATGTGTCCGAGGCCACGGTGAAGGCCCACGTCACTGCCATATTCCGCAAGCTCGGCGTGCGTACCCGCACCCAGGCCGCCTTGCTGCTGCAACAGATGGAATCGATTCCGCCGGCCTGACTCCGCCTTTTCACGCAAATTTGAGACGCGCCGCGCTAGGCTGCGCGCTCCTTATTAAGACAGCCAGCCTTCCCATGTCGCCATTCAAAGGCCAGACCGGCCTCAAACGTATCCTCAACGCCGCCGGCTACTCCCTCGCTGGCCTGCGCGCGGCCTTCACCGGTGAAGCCGCGTTCCGCCAACTGGTACTGCTCAACGTCGTGCTGATTCCGATGGCGTTCTTCCTTGATGTCAGCCGTGGCGAGCGGGCGCTGATGATCGGCGTGTGCCTGCTGGCCCTGATTGTCGAGCTGCTCAACTCGGCGGTGGAGGCGGCCATCGACCGCATCTCCCTGGACCGCCACCCGCTGTCCAAGAACGCCAAGGACATGGGCAGCGCCGCCCAGTTCGTCGCCCTGACGCTGATCGGCTCGGTCTGGGCCACCATCCTGCTGGGCTGATCAGGGAATCTCGGGCAGCACGATCTCGTCGCTGCGCCTTACCCCCACCGTGAGTTCGCGACACTGCTCAAGGAACTCACGCATGGCCGCCGTCTGGTACTTCTGCCGGTGCCAGATGAAATAGAACTGCCGACGCAGGTCGATCCCCGGGGTTTCCAGCGGCACCAGGCTGCCGCGGCGAAAGGCATCGCGCAGCGCCAGGCGCGAGATGCAACTGATGCCCAGCCCCGACTCCACCGCCCGCTTGATGGCTTCGGTGTGCTCCAGCTCCAGGCGGATGTTCAGCGGCACCGGGTGGTGTCGCATGGCCTGGTCGAAGGTCAGGCGGGTGCCTGAGCCCTGCTCGCGGAGAATCCACGCCTCACGGCACAGCTCGTCCAGGCTCACCGGTCGCTGCTTGGCCAGGCGGTGGCCGGGTGCACAGAACACCACCAGTTCGTCCTCGACCCAGGGCAGGACCTCGATGTCCGGGTGCTGGCAATCGCCTTCGATTAGACCCAGATCAAGTTCGTAATGGGCGATCTGCTGGACGATGTTCGCTGTGTTCTGCACGTGCAGGCTCACCTGGCACTCCGGGTGGCGCTGCATGAAGCTGCCGATCAGCAGGGTCGCCAGGTAGTTGCCCACCGTCAGGGTGGCGCCCACCGCCAGCGAACCGAAGCCGCTCTTGCCGTTGAGCAGGTCCTCGATCTCCCGGGCCTGATCCAGCAGGGCGACCGCCTGGGGCAGCAGTTGATGGCCCAGCGCATTGAGGCTGAGGCGCTTGCCGACACGGTCGAACAACTGGCAGCCAGACTGCCGCTCCAGCTCGGTCAGCGAGGTGCTGGCCGCCGATTGCGACAGGGACAGCGATTCGGCTGCGCGAGAGACGCTGCCTTGCTGGGCGACGCTGACGAAAACCTGCAATTGACGGAGTGTAAAACGCATATCGATATAACCGATAACCTATATCTTGATAATCCAGTTAACAGATATTGTGGCGATCACTACAATGCCGCGCAATTGCGCCCAAGCGGCGCTGGCGACATTTCCTCTTCGGAGCTTCCGGAAACATGAGCAACTTCAACTCCGAGCGCGTCCTCAGCGTTCATCACTGGAACGACACGCTGTTCAGCTTCAAGTGCACCCGCGACCCGGGCCTGCGCTTCGAGAACGGCCAGTTCGTCATGATCGGCCTGCAGCAGCCCAACGGCCGTCCGCTCATGCGCGCCTATTCCATCGCCAGCCCGAACTGGGAAGAGCACCTGGAGTTCTTCAGCATCAAGGTGCCGGACGGCCCGCTGACCTCCCAGCTGCAGCACCTGAAGGAAGGCGACGAGATCATCATCAGCAAGAAGCCTACCGGCACCCTGGTCCTCGATGACCTGAACCCGGGCAAGCACCTCTATCTGCTGAGCACCGGCACTGGCCTTGCGCCCTTCATGAGCGTGATCCAGGACCCCGAGACCTACGAGCGTTTCGAGAAGGTCATCCTCGTGCACGGTGTGCGCTACGTGAACGAAGTGGCCTACCGCGAATTCATCACCGAGCACCTGCCGCAGAACGAGTTCTTCGGCGAGGCGGTGAAAGAGAAGCTGATCTACTACCCCACCGTCACCCGCGAGCCCTTCGAGAACCAGGGCCGCCTGACCGACCTGATGCGCAGCGGCAAGCTGTTCCGCGACATCGGCCTGCCGCCGATCAACCCGCAGGACGACCGCGCCATGATCTGCGGCAGCCCGAGCATGCTCGACGAGACCAGCCAGGTGCTCGACAGCTTCGGCCTGAAGGTATCGCCGCGCATGCGTGAGCCGGGTGACTACCTGATCGAGCGCGCCTTCGTCGAGAAGTGATTCTGCGCCGCGCCTGACGAAAAGCCCGCCATTCGGCGGGCTTTTGCATTTCAGCCCGGCAGGCTGAAGCGCTGGCCGGACAGGGCAGGGTGGTGGATCGGCTGGACCTTGTTCCCGGTCGGGTCCAGCAGGTGGAAGCTGAGGGGGCCGTCGCCATGGGCGAAGGGGCGGTCCAGGAGCGTGTTCAGGTAGCGGTACCGGGCCACCAGGCTATCCAACACGGAGCCGAGATGGTCCACCGACTGCGCGCCGTGGCTCGGTAGTGTCGTTGCCGCCAATGATGTAGACCAGGTTCTCGTGGGCGCGGCGAACCGGATTGCCTGGTATTCGACGTACTGCGTGACCGCCGTGATCCGGACCTGGTGTGGCGCTACGAGATGTGCACCGACGAAGCGGCGTTCGAGGCCCGCACGCAGACGCCGCATGTCCTGGCGAGCGGGCCGTTGGTGGCGCCGCTGATTCTCCCACAGGACTGCATCGAAGCCGATGCGCTGGCCCTCAATCCCTCTCGCTGAGTCGCTTCAGGCGTCTGCTCCGCGTGCGATTTCAAGCACGCGGATGCGGCCAGCCTCGGGGTAGTGCCAGCGCACGTCCACGTCCCACAGGCGCGCGCCGTAGCGGCGTTCCGGCTGGGGCTTCTGGTAGGCCGGGCGGGGGTCCTGGGCCAGGCACTGTTCCACCAGCGCCACCAATGGCTCGCCCAGGCGCTCGCTTTCGAGCCTGGCCTGGGCCAGGGCTTCGGGCGACCAGTCCACCGGGATCAGTTCCGGCGGGGCCGCAGCGATGCCGTTGCGTGCGTCCAGTTGGCAGTCGGCGTAGGGCACGTAGGGCTTGATGTCGAGCACTGGCGTGCCGTCCAGCAGGTCGATGCCCGACAGCCAGAGCCGGCCGGCCTCCACCTTGTCCAGCTTCACCACCGACTGGCCGATGCCGTTGGGGCGGTGCGTCGCGCGGCTGGCGAAGACCCCCAGGGTCTGGTTGCCGCCCAGGCGGGGCGGGCGCACCTTCAGGCGCGGCGTGTCCTCCAGCGCCTGATGGAAGAGGAACAACAGCCACACATGGCTCACCTGCTCCAGGCCGGCCACCGCCTCACCGCCGTCGAAGGGCGGCAGCAGCTCCAGCACGCCGCGGGCGGCCGGGGCGAGCTGGGGTTGGCGGGGGATGGCGAATTTTTCCTTGAAGCAGGAGCGCAGGATGCCGACCGGGGAAACCAGATGCTGCATGGTGCGTGACTCAGCGGCTGCGGATCGGCGCGCCCTGGGGCACCCGGCACCCGGCGTCGCGGTAGGGGCCGCTGTGGCGCACCCAGCCCTCGCCGGGCTGTACCTGGGCACAGGTGAAGCGGCCATCCAGCGTGCTCTGCCAGACATAGAACGGCGCCGGCGCGGCAAGGGCCGGCAGGGCAGGGAGCAGGGCGAGGCACAGCAGAAGGGCGCGCATGGTGAGGGTCCGGCAAGAATGCGCGGCTACCCTAGCAGGTTGTTGAAACACTGACCACGCCGCCGCTGGGGCGTTGAAGGCGCACTCGAGGTGCTCACGCACCCCACATGAACCGGTCTTTCTTTCGGGCGTTTCGCCTCGCCCTGGTTTTTCAACGACCGGCCTGCGCCAGGTGCAAGCCGTGGGCGCCCGCAGGTGCGCAGCATTCGGCCTGGGGGTCAGAGCTGGAAGCCGCCGTCGATGGGGATGATGGTGCCGGTCATGCAGGCGAGGGCGCTCATCTCCTCTTCGCCGCTCCAACGCAGCATGGGGATGAGGGCGACATCCGCCGCCAGGGCATCGTCGCCCTGGGCAGTTAAGCGGGTGCCGCCGGTGCGGCCTTGCAGGCTGAAGTGCTTATCCACGGGGTGAGCCTCGTCAGTGGGGGCGGGCCTTACCCGAGCTGCTGCCAGGCGGTGACAGAGCCATCATCGAGACGGGGAATGCTTGGCCATTCCAGCCCCATGGAAACGAAAACGCCGCGAGCCCCTGGGGGCCTCGCGGCGTTTGTCAGCCGACCGCTGGGGTCAGATGCACTCGGCCCACAGGTCGTACTCGTCTGCATCCACCACCCGCACGCGGACCTTGTCGCCTGGCTTCAGGTTGGGGTTGTCGATGAACACGCTGCCGTCGATCTCCGGGGCATCGGCCCAGGAACGGGCCACGGCGCCCTCGTGGTCCACCTCGTCCACCAGCACCTCCATCTCCTGGCCGATCTTGCGCTGCAGGCGGGCAGCGGAGATGGCCTGCTGGTGCGCCATGAAGCGGTCCCAGCGGTTCTGCTTGATGTCGTCCGGCACTGGCTCCAGGCCCAGGTCGTTGGCCGGCGCGCCGTCCACCGGGGAGTACTGGAAGCAGCCGACGCGGTCCAGCTGGGCTTCGGTCAGCCAGTCCAGCAGGTACTGGAAGTCTTCTTCGGTCTCGCCGGGGAAACCGACGATGAAGGTGGAACGGATGGTCAGCTCGGGGCAGATCTCGCGCCACTTCTTGATGCGGGCCAGGGTCTTGTCCTCGAAGGCCGGGCGCTTCATGGCCTTGAGCACGTTCGGGCTGGCGTGCTGGAAGGGGATGTCCAGGTAGGGCAGCAGCTTGCCGGCGGCCATCAGCGGGATCACGTCGTCCACGTTCGGGTACGGGTACACGTAGTGCAGGCGTACCCATACGCCCATGGCCGAGAGCGCCTCGCACAGCTCCAGCATGCGGGTCTTCACCGGCTGGCCGTTCCAGAAGTCCAGCTTGTACTTGAGGTCGACGCCGTAGGCGCTGGTGTCCTGGGAGATCACCAGCAGTTCCTTCACGCCGGCCTTCACCAGGCGCTCGGCCTCGGAGAGCACGTCACCCACCGGGCGGCTGACCAGCTTGCCGCGCATGGAGGGGATGATGCAGAAGCTGCAGCTGTGGTTGCAGCCTTCGGAAATCTTCAGGTAGGCGTAGTGGCGCGGAGTCAGCTTGATGCCTTGGGGCGGAACCAGGTCGATCAGCGGGTTGTGCTCGGTCTTCGGCGGCACCACTTCGTGCACGGCGTTGACCACCTGCTCGTACTGCTGCGGGCCGCTCACGGCCAGCACGCTCGGGTGCACGTCACGGATGCTGTCCTCGGCCACGCCCATGCAGCCGGTGACGATCACCTTGCCGTTCTCCGAGAGCGCCTCGCCGATGGCGTCCAGGGACTCGGCCTTGGCGCTGTCGATGAACCCGCAGGTGTTGACCACCACGACGTCGGCGTCCTGGTAGGTCGGAACGATCTCGTAACCTTCCATGCGCAATTGGGTGAGGATGCGCTCGGAGTCGACGGTCGCCTTGGGGCAGCCGAGGGAGATGAATCCGACTTTGGGTGTTGCGGTGGACATGGGGGCTAACCTCGGAAGGGCACCTTGGGGGCGCCTCTGATCAAAAAGTGCGCAATTCTAGCGGCGGCCTACACACTTGAACAGCCTCTCCGAGGCAAGTCGTCGCAGGTGCATGCCCAGGCCCTGCCAGCGGGCGTTCCAGGGAACACGGCCTATAGTCAGCGGGGCTGGAAATGACCGGCTCTTGCAACCCGAATGGGGTGGGAGCAGGATGCGCCGAGTTTTTTCGAGAGATTTTGTTACATGTCCGATGCAAGCACCGGCACCGCTGAGCAGGAACAGCACCCCCACTCGAGCTCTGCCGTCGGCCTGATGGTCGGCGCCGTCGGGGTTTGCTACGGCGACATCGGCACCAGCCCGCTCTACACCCTCAAGGAAGTCTTCATCGGCGGCTATGGCGTGCAGGCCAACCACGATGGCGTGCTCGGCGTGCTGTCGCTGATCTTCTGGTCGCTGATCTGGGTGGTCTCGATCAAGTACGTGATCTTCGTCCTGCGGGCCGACAATGAAGGCGAGGGCGGGGTCATGGCGCTTTCGGCGCTGGCCCGCCGCGCCGCCACCGGGCGTCGTCGTCTGCAGGCCATGGTGGTGGCGGCCGGCCTGATCGGCGCGGCGCTGTTCTATGGCGACAGCATGATCACCCCAGCCATCTCGGTGCTCTCCGCCATCGAGGGCCTGGAGATCGCCTTCGACGGGCTCAAGCACTGGGTGGTGCCGCTGTCCCTGGTGGTGCTGGTCGGCCTGTTCCTGATCCAGAAGCACGGTACCGCCCGCATCGGCATCCTCTTCGGGCCGGTGATGGTGGCCTGGTTCCTGGCGCTGACTGCACTCGGTATCTACGGCGTCTCCCAGCAGCCGGAGGTGCTCAAGGCGCTGAACCCGGCGTGGGCGGTGAACTTCTTCATCTCCCACCCGGGCATCGGCGTGGCCATCCTCGGCGCCACGGTGCTCGCGCTGACCGGTGCCGAGGCGCTCTATGCCGACATGGGCCACTTCGGCCGCAAGCCCATCGCCCGCGCCTGGTTCGCCCTGGTGCTGCCGGCGCTGGTGCTGAACTACTTCGGCCAGGGCGCGACCATCCTGGTCAACCCGGAGGCCGCGCGTAACCCCTTCTACCTGACGGCCCCCGGCTGGGCCCTGCTGCCGATGGTGGCGCTGTCCACAGCAGCCACGGTGATCGCGTCCCAGGCGGTGATCTCCGGCGCCTTCTCCCTGACCCGCCAGGCTATCCAGTTGGGTTACGTGCCGCGCATGTTCATCCAGCACACCTCCAGCCACGAGCAGGGGCAGGTCTACATCGCTGCGGTGAACTGGGCGCTGATGGTGGGTGTGGTGCTGCTGGTGCTGGGCTTCGAGTCCTCGGCTGCGCTGGCCTCGGCTTATGGCGTGGCAGTGACCGGCACCATGCTGATGACCACCCTGCTGATGGGCGTGGTGATCTGGCTGCTGTGGAAATGGCCGCTGTGGATGGTCATTCCCTTCTTCCTGGCGATGCTGCTGGTGGACAGCCTGTTCTTCGCCGCCAACCTGCCCAAGGTCATCCAGGGGGGCGCCTTCCCGGTGATCGCTGGTATTGCCCTGTTCATCCTGATGACCACCTGGAAGCGTGGCCGCCAGTTGCTGGTGGACCGTCTCGACGAGAACGCGCTGCCGTTGCCGCTGTTCATCGCCAGCATCCGTTCGCAGCCGCCGCATCGCGTGCAGGGCACGGCGGTGTTCCTCACTGCCCGCTCCGATGCGGTGCCCCACGCGCTGCTGCACAACCTGCTGCACAACCAGGTGCTGCATGAGCAGGTGGTGCTGCTCACCGTGGTCAACGAAGACAGCCCGCGCGTGGCGCCGGAGCGACGCTTCGAGGTGGACGCCTATGGCGAGGGTTTCTTCCGGGTGGTGCTGCACTTCGGCTTCATCGAGGACCCGGACATTCCCCAGGCGCTCAAGCTGTGCCACCTCAACGACCTGGACTTCAGCCCGATGCGCACCACCTATTTCCTCAGCCGCGAGACGGTGATCCCCTCCAAGCTGATCGGCATGGCGCGATGGCGTGAGGCGCTGTTCGCCTTTCTGCTGAAGAATGCCAACGGCAACCTGCGTTACTTCAACCTGCCGCTGAACCGGGTGATCGAGCTGGGTACCCAGGTGGAGATCTAGCCGGAGCCGAGGCTCGCCACAACGAATAAGCCCGGGCATGGCCCGGGCTTATTCATGGGGTGACGATCAGCCGCGGCCGGGCAGCATGCGCCGCACGGTGTCGTCCTTGCTGATGAAGTGGTGGAACAGCGCGGCCACCGCGTGCAGGCCGATCAGCCAGTAGCCGAGCACGGCCACGGTCTCGTGCAGTTCCTTGATCTGCCCGGCGAGGTCGGGGTTCTTGTCGATCAGCGGCGGCAGCTCCAGGCCGAAGAAGGGGATCGGCTTGCCGGCGGCGCTGAGGATCAGCCAGCCAGCGAACGGCAGGCCCAGCATCAGGCCGTAGAGCGCCAGGTGCGCCAGCTTGGCCAGGGCGTTCTGCCAGGCCGGCGGATTGGGGGTGATCGGCGGCGTAGGGGAGAGGAAGCGCGCAGCGATGCGCACGAATACCAGGGCAAACACCGAAAGGCCCAACATGAAGTGCCATTGCTTGAGCAGTTCGCGGGTCTCGCTGCCTTTGGGGAAGTTGCCCTTCAGTTCGATGGTGGCGTAGACGGCGGCGATCAGCAGCAGCATCAGCCAGTGCAGGGCGATGGAAAGTTTCCCGTAGCGGGAGGTCTGGGTGGTCATCACGGCTCCTTGTTGTCCCGCATCGTGGTGGCGGGCTTGTCCCCAGCTTAGCGGCTGGGTCTTAAGCGAAAATGAAGCAGGTCAACGATCGGGGGATTTGCCGCCCCTGAGCGGGGCGGCGGAGGGGGTCAGGGCTTGGCCTGGCGCTTGGCGATGGCCTTGACCAGGCGTTCGGCCAGGGCCGGGTAGTTCTCGTCGTAGTGGTGGCCGCCAGGCAGGGCCAGCACCTCGCCGATGGCGTCGGGCTGGGTGCAGCCGCTGTCCTTGGCTTCCTCCTTGCCGTAGACGCAGAGCACCTTCTCCGGCGGCAGCTTGGCCAGTTCCGGGCCGGTGGCCGCTTCCTGGCCGGCCTTGCCCAGCCAGCCCTGTACCTCGATCTCGAAGCTGCCGCTGCGGGCCAGGGCCAGCAGCAGGATGGCATCCACCTGTTGCTGGTCGGCCTTGGGCAGGCGGTTGTAGAAGGCCGGCAACACGTCGGCACCGAAGGAGTAACCGGCGAGCACGAAGCGCTTGGCGCCCCATTGCTCGCGGTAGCGCTTCATCAGACGGCTGAGGTCGGCTGCACCCTGCTCGGGGCTCTTGTGCTGCCAGAAATAGCGCAGCGCATCGATACCGACCACGGAGTGATCGAGCTTGGCCATTTCATCGGCCACGGCGCGGTCCAGGTCGCGCCAGCCGCCGTCGCCGGAATAGAACAGGGTGACGGTGTCGGAGGGATGGTCAGCCGGCACTTCCACCACCGGCATCTGGCTGCCACCGCCCTCCAGCAGGCTGCGCAGGCGCTCGTTGAGCAGCTCGGGCAGGCTGGTGCCGTAGTCGCTGATGCCGGTATCGGCGTTGGCCTGGTCACGGGCGAAGGCAGCGCTGGGGTCGTCCGGATTGTCGTTCCAGGCGATGGTCCAGTGACCGTGGGACGCTGCCTTGGGCAGTGGGGCACTGCAATCGGGCTGGTCGAGGCTGAAGTCGATGGACAGGGCGCGGGCCTGATCGTTGCGCTGGCCGGCCAACCAGCGCCAGGCAAAGGCGGCGCCCGGGCCGATGCCGGCCACCAGGGTCGGCTCGCCCTCCAGCACGGTGCGGGTCAGGCCGAGCAGGTGTTGCTGGGCGTCGCAGTTGTCGGCAGGCAGTTGCAACTGAACCACGCGGGCACCGCCATCCTGGGCCAGGGCCAGCAACTGGGCGTCGTTCAGGTGCTGCTGGGCGTCCACCACCAGCAGTACCCGGGCCCGGGTTTCGCCCGGGGGCAGGGCGATGGTGGCGCGGCTGCCGTCGGCCAGGGTGCGTTGTTCCACCCGGGCTTGCGGTGCAGGGCGGCCCCACAGCAGCAGGGCGGTGCCCACCACGAGTACGAGGAAGATGATCAGCAGGCGGTGCCAGTGGCGTTTGAGCATGGGTGCCTCAGCGTTTGACCAGTCCAGTGAAGCCGCCCGCGATCAGGGCTGCGGTATCGGCCAGTGCCACCAGCGGGTCCAGGCCCGGCGGCACTGCCATGTAGCGAGGCTCCCAGTCCGGCTGGAACTTGTCCTTGAAGCGGCGCAGCCCCTGGAAGTTGTAGAACTGTTCGCCACGGCGGAACACCAGGGCGCCCAGGCGCTGGGTCAGCGGAGCACCGCGACGAGGTTGCAGGCCCGCCAGCGGCACCATGCCGAGGCTGAAGCGCTCCACGCCCTGTTCCTTGAAGTGCAGCAGCAGGTTGAGCATGAGGAATTCCATGGTCAGCTTCGGCGCCTCCGGGTGGACCCGCATCAGGTCAAGGCTGGCCAGTTCCTGGCCGTCGGTCTCCAGCAGATTGGCGAAGGCCATGGGGCGGCCTTCGAAGGACACCACGGCGATGCGGAAGTGCTTCAGGTACTCCGGGTCGAAGCGGCCCAGGGAGAAGCCTTTCTCGCGCACGCTCTTGCCCAGCATCCAGGCATCGGAGATTTCCCGCAGCGCTTCGATGGGCGCTTCGCCCGCGTCGTGGAAGGCCAGTGTCAGGCCGTCGCGCTGGCCCCGGCTGAGGGTGTAGCGCAGGTCTTTCATGGCCTTGTTCTTGGCGTCCAGGTCGAAGCGGCGCAGGTCCACGCGGGCCTCCTCGCCGAGCTTCAGGGCGCTGAGGCCGATGTCCATGTAGTAAGGCAGGTTCTCCGCGCGTACCTGGTAGAACACCGGGCGTGCATGGTGCACGTCGCACAGGTCGCGGAACTGCCAGATCAGCTCGGCGCGGTGGTTGGCCTTGCCGATGGGGTCGAACAGCGCCACCAGGCTGCGGCCACGGCGGGCGAACATCAGGAAGGCATCCTCCTCGGGGTGGAACAGCAGGGCCTTGTCGCCGGTCAGCACCAGGCCACCATCGGGCTGGGCGGAACCGCGGACGATGCGCGCGGCCTTCAGCAGTTCCTCTTCGGTGGGCTCATGGATCACCAGCGGTACCGGACGCAGCAGCCACACCAGGCCCAGGCCGGCCAGCAGCAGGCCGCTGGCCAGGGCGGCGCGCAGCGTGCGCGGCGCATCGGCGTCCACGGCGAACTGCCAGAACAGCTCCTGGCTGTAGGGCACGTCCTGGTAGGCGAAGAACATCAGCCAGACCGACGCGGCCAGCACGCAGGCGGCGGCACCGAGGTTGACCGGGGAGAACGGCATTTCCAGCAGGCGGCTGGGGCGGTAGAAGGCGTTGCGGAACATCGCCAGCAGCGCAGCAGTCAGCAGCAGCAGGGAGGCTTCTTCCCAGTCCACGCCCTTGAGCAGCGACAACACCGCGCCGGTCACCAGCAGCACCAGGGTCAGCGCCCAGGCCGCCGACAGGCGCCGGCGCAGGCCATGGGCGAGCAGCAGGCAGAGCACGCCCACCAGGCTGGCGGCCAGGTGCGAGGCGTCGATCAGGCGATGGGGGATAAGGAAACTGAGGTCGTCCAGGCGGGTGTCGATGGCCGGGGTGGCGCCGGAGAACAGCAGCACCACACCGGAGAGGAACACCATCAGCGACAGCACCGGCGCCGCCAGCCCCGAGGCGCTGCGCATGGCCTGGCGGCCAGCCGGGATGAAACGCTGGGCTTCGTTCACCAACAGCAGCATGCAGGCAACCACCAGCGGGAGCCCGACGTAGATCAGGCGATAGAGCAGCAGCGCGGCGGCCAGCGGGGCGGCACCGAGCTGGCCGGCGAAGGCGGCCAACAGCACCGCTTCGAACACGCCGACGCCGCCGGGTACATGGCTGAGCACGCCGGCCGCCAGGGCCAGCAGGTACACCAGCATGAAGGCGCCGAGGGGCGGTGCCTCCGGCAGCAGCAGGTAGAGCACGCTGGCTGCCGCACAGACGTCCACCAGGGTGATCAGCAACTGCAGGCCCGACAGGCCCAGGCCGGGCAGACGCACTCCACGGCCCATCAGGCGCACGCTGATGCAGCCGGGGACCGGGGCCTCGGGTTCGCGCAGGCGCGAAAACCAGAGCACCGCCAGCAGGGTGAGGCCAAGCACGGCACTGGCGGTCAGCGCCACCATCGAGGGCGACAAGCGCAGCGCCTGGGAGGCCGCGTCCAGGTTGCTGAGTGCGGCAACGGCTGCCAGCGGCGGCAGGGCCGAGCCCAGCGCCAGGCTGGCGAACACCGTGACCCGGGCGATGTCGGGTGCGCTGACGTTGTCACGGCTATAGAGGCGGTAGC
>NZ_LYSP01000064.1:0-24204 GCF_001728945.1 Pseudomonas sp. ENNP23 | reverse complement strand
CAGGAGATCCACCTGTCATCCGGCCTCAAGGTCGTGATGGAGGCCGGCAGCGAAGTGACCTTCCAGGCCGGCGGCAGCTTCGTGAAGCTCGACGCCAGTGGCGTCACCCTCAGTGGGCCCAGCATCAAGATCAACTCCGGCGGCGGGCCGGGCAGCGGCAGCGGTGCGGCGCCCATTCTGCCGGGCGCGGTGAAGCCGGCCGACACCTCAGCGCCAGGGGCTCTGCTGATGCAGCGCCTGCGTGAAGACGTACCCATAGTCGAGTTGTGCCAGAAGCCCAAGGGCGGCACCCCGATGCAATGCCCCCTCAGCGACTGCCCCTGTCGCAAAGCCATGCAGCAAGGGGGCACAGCATGAGCGTCTCCACCACCTGTCTGCTGCTTGAGTTCACTGATGAGCTGCCCAAGCGCCTTTACCAACATGCGGAAGCACCTGCCGTACAGCGCCTGTTTGGCGCAACTGAATTGGCCGCCTACGCCGAGCACAGCCCGCTGCTGGTCAATGTTCAGTCCTGCCCTGATGTGTACGGTGCTTTTCATCAAGCCCCCGAACAGTGGCCAGGGCTGCAACTGACAACATCCCATACGGCAGCCGACCTCCTGCAGCATCTGCGTCGCATGCTCTTCGTCCGCTTTGAAGGCCAGCGCAGAGGTGTCTTGCGCTACTACAGCCCGCGCACGGCCAGTTACTTCTTCCCCGCCTGCGCAGAAGAGCGGATGCACTGGCTGGGCCCGATCCAGCAGCTCGACTGGTACGGCGCCACCTGGGCGGAAGAGGCCGACCAGGTACGCCGCCTCTATAGCCTCGGCAACCCAGCCGCTGCCCACTGGCAGCAGCCCCCCGCCGGGCAGGCGTACATCCTCGGGCCTGAACACCTCCAGGCCCTGCAACACCAACAGGCACAGCGCTTTCTCTACCACTGGTGGCAGCAATACCCAGGCGTGGACTACGCACACGCATGTGTCTGGATTGAAGAAGGCCGTCAGCTTGGCTTCAGCAGCGCTGACGGGGTAACAGCCTTCCTGAACCTCAGGAAAGCCCAGCTCACACGGCCATTGCCCCAACAGTTGTCCAGCGAAGACGACAGCCAACGCCTGTCGGCTTTGGAGCGTTACTGGGCTGCCGCTTCGAACGATAAGGAACATCACTCATGAGCAGTGTATTTGCCACCAGTAAAGGCGCAGCCTGCGAGCCGCCACGCCTCATCGTCCAGGTTGTCGGCAAGGACCACCCGCCCACCCAGCGTCTGGTCATCTACAGCGTTGATAACAATGAGGAGCAGGAATGGCTCACCCAACAGGACAAGCCTGAGGCCCAGAGCAGCACTAACTTCAGCAGCGTCCTGCACACCTGGGACTGGGAAGGCCAGCCCCTGCGCAATCTCTGGCTGCACATCGAAGCGGAACAGGGCGAGCGCATTCTCGTTCCTCTCTTCGAAAACCTGAAGGCGACACCGCGCCAGCCTGAGCACGGCATGCAGTGGAACCAGATTGTCCCGGTTGTTCCTATGACCGCTTTGCCCGGCACCAAAAGCGATCAGGACCTGGGCACACCCGTGCAGGTTCGCAATGGCTATGTCTATGTCTTCTACAAGGGCAGGCTCTGGCGGGAGTTGGAAGTACGCCAGCAAGGGAGTGCAACCACGTTCCATGACATCGACGTGATGCGCTATCGCCGGGGCAAGGGCTTCAAGTCGGGGCCACGGCAGGCTACCGGCGTGGGTCTTGCCGACATCTGGCTGCCGGCCCAGTACAACAATGCCTACCGCAGCCAGGAGGCGCCTCAGTTGTGCTTCTCCGAAGTGCAACTCAGTGCCGCCCGCCTTCAGCGCCTGGAGCAAGAGGCCGGGTTGCGTGGCAGTCGCTGCCACACACCCGACCTGCGCGCCTCGCAACCCAAGTACAAAAAACTCTTTGACGGCAAGGCAGACGGCAAGGCCATGCTGGAAGCCTTCTCCAACTGCAGCAGCCAAGACCCAGGTAAGCGATTGCCTGCCGAGCGTGTAATGCCAGATCGGCTGGTGCTGGGTCTGCATGCGTTTCCCGTTGCCCTCGCTGCGCCTCAACGACTGCGCCAGCCGGGTTATGAATGGCTGCTCGAACACCCCGCCCGCCACCTGTGCGACCTCTCCGGGGCCTGGCTGGCTCAAGCCAAGCAAACCGCCGCTGCTTTCCTGGAGGGCTGTGCATCCGGTAATTCCCAGGTTGCTGATCCGCTCCTGGAGGGCGGCCTCTTGCGCCATTTGCTGCAACAACAGCTCGAACAGGCCAAGGCTACCGAAGCCAGCCTTTGGGAAGCCCAACCCACCGAAACCGACAGCTTGCAAGCAGCCAGGCAACGCCAGCTCTGGGCCGTCCTGCTGGATGACCCGATGTACCGCATCCGTCACATCAAGCAGCACTTGCAGGACCAGCAACAGCTCCTCCTGTTGTTCGTGCAGCAGGCCCTGCGCTACCCACACCACAACAGTGCATTCCTCATCCAGCAGCAGGTACTGCCGGCTACCGTCGGCGGGCAGCCCAACCCGCTGACCGAGAGCCTCGAAAAGATCACGGATGCAGGCCGTCGTGACATCAATCGCTTCACCGCCACAGCAGGGCGCACCCACGTCTGGAGGCAACTGCGCCATGCCCAGAGCCACCTCAGTGCCAGCCTGGAGAGCACCCGCTACCAGCAAGCCCTGGCCGATCACCTCAGCCTGGATGGTTACGAATACCTCGCCGAACTCCATGCACTCAGCCAGGTGTTTCCTTTGCTGGTGATCGCTGCCGCCAGGATCGACCCCCTGGCTGGGCAGGGCGTTATCACTGACGCGCTGACTGGCTTAAGCACCGGTGTATCGGGAGAGTCCGGTGGTGCGGAATGGGTCAACCGGGTGGCCAACCAGAACACCCACCCCCTTCATGCCATGATCTGGCCGGACTACACCCTGGAAGCCCTGGCCACTCCCTATCAGGGCCCCCGCGAGGTTGAAATCAACCAGGGCAATGGCCGGTTCCGGCCCGACGAGTTGGCCAAGTTCGAAAAGCTGCCGCCGCCCAGCACTGAGCCCGCCACCCTCAACGCGGCCCTCCTGACGGAGCTGCTCAACGGCGGCAGCTTGCACAATGCCTTGGTCGTCAGCGCCAAGGCTTGCGCCAACGCACTGCATGAGGTGTACGGCAACTTCCAGGGCGCCATACAAACCGCCGAAGCCGCCGTGACCAGGGCCCGGTTTCAGCAGGACCATGGCGCCGTCCAGGAGCAGCACGCGCGTCAAGCCCACGCCAGCAGCCAGGCCGAACAACAACGCAGCGCCCAGGCACGTCAGGCGGCCGAGCAGCACCAGCGCCAAGCCGCAGAAGGGCAGCGCCAGGCTGAAGCCGCCACTCGGCAGCAGCAGCAAACGCGCCAGCAGGTTCAAGGCCAGGTCCGCACCGAACAGGCTGCCGCCCAGGCCAGCGCCCGAGTGGGCAACCTGCGTTTGCATGGCATGGGCGCGGAGCAACTGCGCGGCATGTTGCGAGAAGGGTTCGGGCAACTGGTGTTCACCCGCCGATCAGCCACAGACAAGGGGGCCTATTACGTACTGGGGGTGGCGGATTACCCCGCCCAGAGCGGCGGCGCCGTGCGCATGTACGGTGAGTTCCAAGGCAGCAACGGCAACCTGCTGGGTTCCACCAATGCCCGCACCGCCGCCCGTGGCGGGCTGCCTGCTGCAACCGGAGAGCACTTCCTCTTTCTACTGCCTCGGAACAGCCCGGTTGCCCAACGCCTGATCCAGCTCAACCAGACCCTGAATGCCGCCCTGCGTGCCGAAGAAGCCCTGCGCAGTGCCCAGACACAGGCTGCTGCCCAGGCTGAGCGTGCCGCTCAGCAAGCCGAGAGCGCCCGAACCACCGAGCGAGCGGCCAGCCAGCGTGTCCAGCAGGCGGAGGCGGCCCTGCGCTCCGCGCAACTCAGCCAGCAGCAGGCCGAAAGCGCCCTGCAGGGCGAACTCAAGCGCCTGCAACACCTGGAGAACAACCCCTTCTACCGGATTTTGAACAACCGGCTGTTCCCGGCTTCGGTGGTGTTGCTCGAGTTGTATAACGTGCAGGCAGAGCTGGGCAGCTATACGGCAACGCAGGCATCCAAAGGACGAGTGCGCGCATCGGCAGGAGTTTTCAACGCTGGGGTTGACTTGCTGCTGGCCATGGAGGCCCTGGCTTTCAAAATGGCGGCCAACAACAAAGTGCTTAAGGCGGTGCGAAAACCTTTAATTGTAATTTCGAGAGATTCGGCCATTCGCTGGTTTGGCCGAACAGTAGGGGGAAGTGTCGCCACCGTGATTGTGGCGCGTATGTTTGTCAGTGCGGGTGCATCACTTCTGATGGCCGCCATCGCCTTGTATGACGCCTGGGAAGCGGCAAGTCGGAACGATGATGCCAAATGGGGCTACCTGATGATTGCCGGCGGTGCCCTGCTCGGCGCCATTGGCACCTTTGTAACCGGGGGCTCAGCCATCTTGGGGCCTTTCGGAATACTGGCCTTGGCACTGATCGTCGGCGGAGCCGCTCTGGTGTACTGGCTCAGCAACACCCCGCTGGAAGACTGGCTGGTCTGCGGCCCCTTTGGCAGCAACCGGGAACACCCTCACCTGCAAGACCCGCAACAGGCCTTCTACCGCCTGCTGGGGTTGTTTGCCGGGCCCTTCGTCCAGGCGCTGCCCAACCCCCACTTCCAGCGCAACGCCAAACTCGACCCGCACGACCCCATTCCCTATGCCGTGCGCAGCAGCAACACCCTGCTGCGCATCGAAACCGCCCTCCCTGGGCTGCTCAGCACCTCGGAGGGCCTGGCCATGCGGGTGGAGTGCTGGCTGCGTGCAACCGAGTACGCACGCCACCCAAGCTACAACCTGGCCCTGGACGCGGTGGAAAGCGAGTCACATACGCTTCATCTCGTCACCCCCGCTGCCAAGGTGACCTGGCCCGGCGCATTGGAGTTGTACGTCAAAACCCTTCCAGACCATAGCGTCTCCGTCGGCGGCAGCAGAACCGATACGGTTTATGACTGTGCCCTGCGCATCCAGTCCACCCTCACCACCCCTGAGGGGGAATGGGTCTTTCCCGCCCCGGCCCCCCTCGCGCCCCCCGAGCAAACACCGCGCGCCTTTGCCGAGCAACCGCACACCTACCACTCCGTTCAAAGAGCCCCGCGATGACCCGCGACACTCCCGAAAGCGAATACGCCCCCACCGCCTACCGGCCAGACCGTATCCCCGATCAAGCGCCTGCGGCCCGGCGCCCCTGGAACTTGCGGCTGGCCACCCTTCGGCTGCCCTGGGGCAATACCCAGGAGGTGGCGCCGGCCATGTTCTATTGGCGAAACACGCCCGAACATCTGCGTCTTTGCGAACAGGAGGAGCGGGAGGATGCCGAGAAGAAAGCCAATGGCACCTATGTGCCGCGCATGGCCGAGTCCATGGACTTTCATTACATCTACAACCATCAGCGGCATCGCTTTGCACAGTTATCGCCAGGGGGGCGATTTTGGAATTATCTCTATTTATATGGGAAGGGGTTTTTCCTCATGGCGCTTATATTTTCTATTGTATGGGCGCCTATTCATGTTGCGCTAATAGATGCTCCTTGGCGTGAGGAGTTAAAGGCTTTTTTTGTAGAGGTCGTTTCTTTGTTTGTTGGCGTTCCTCTGGTTATATGGGGTATTGGCTTTCTAGTCATGCAGTATTTCCCCAGACTCTGGGTGCGTCCCTCACGAGGGCCCGTCTGGGAGTTGAATCGCCAAACAGGCATGGTCACCATTTTTGAATACGACCAGTACAAAAAAAACGGCACCATCGGCGAGTTCGTGGCCCCGTTTTATGAATTTGATGCCTATGTGGTTGCCACCGTTCTTCATAACGTGGTGGTGCACCTTCTCTGCCTGAATCATCGCTACCAGAATAAGCAGATTGCTTTTGGTCCGCTGCTGGATATCTATCAGGGCAGCACGGAGCACTATGCACTCTGGGACTATATCCAGAACTACATGGACGTGAGCCGGCCGCTGCCGGATGTTCCTAAACTGGAAGCATTTCGTCACCTGGACCCGACCACGGCTGCCTATGATAGGCAGCACGGTCGCAACCCGCGTTATTGGGTGGATATGGACGATGCTGCTTTCGAGAAAGAGCTCGACAAGATCTATAACGCGGTTGCCGAAATCGATACCGAAAAGCGCCTCAACATGATGTACCTGCATGTGAGGTATCAAGACTGAGCCATGTTCACTGCCCACTACGCCCCCACCGCCTACCGACCGGACCGTATCCCCGATCAGGCGCCTGCGGCCCGGCGCCCCTGGAACTTGCGCCTGGCCACCCTTCGGCTGCCCTGGGGCAAAACCCAGGAGACAGCGCCTAGCTTGTTCTACCTGAAAAACACGCCCGAACATCTGCGTCTTTGCGAACAGGAGGAGCGGGAGGATGCCGAGAAGAAAGCCAATGGCACCTATGTGCCGCGCATGGCCGAGTCCATGGACTTTCATTACATCTACAACCATCAGCGGTATCGCTTTGCACAGTTATCGCCAGGGGGGCGATTTTGGAATTACCTCTATTTATATGGGAAGGGCTTCTTTTTTACTGCGTTGGTATTGTCTCTTTTAGGGATGCCGGTCCATGTTGCACTAGTAGATGCTCCTTGGTATGAAGAGCTAGAAGCTCTTTTTATAGAGTTTATTTCTTGGTTTGTTGGTGTTCCTCTGGTTATGTGGGGTATTGGCTCTCTGGTCATGCGCCATTTCCCCAAACTCTGGGTGCGCCCCTCACGAGGGCCCGTCTGGGAGTTGAATCGCCAAACAGGCATGGTCACCATTTTTGAATATGACCAGTACAAAAAAAACGGCACCATCGGCGAGTTCGTGGCCCCGTTTTATGAGTTTGATGCCTATGTGGTTGCCACCGTTCTTCATAACGTGGTGGTGTACCTTCTCTGCCTGAATCATCGCTACCAGAATAAACAGATTGCTTTTGGTCCGCTGGTGGATATCTATCAGGACAGCACGGAGCACTATGCACTCTGGGACTATATCCAGAACTACATGGACGTGAGCCAGCCACTGCCGGACATTCCCGAGTTGGAAAAATTTCGCCACCTGGACCCGACCACGGCTGCCTACGATCGGCAGCACGGTCGCAACCCGCGTTATTGGGTGGATATGGATGACGCCACCTTCAAGGAAGTGCTCAGCAAGCTGCGTAAAGCGATTGCCGAAATCGATACCGAAAAGCGCCTCAACATGATGTACCTGCATGTGAGGTATCAAGACTGAGCCATGTTCACTGCCCACTACGCCCCCACCGCCTACCGACCGGACCGTATCCCCGATCAGGCGCCTATGAAACTTACGCCCGGCCACCCCACTACCCAGTCGGGTTCTGGAGAGGCTTTCACACTTCGCCAAGCAGGGGGCTAATGTGAGCGCACCTAATCCTGCCTCCTATCAATTGGAGTCCGTTCGCGCCGTTGCCAAACGCCTCAAACTGACCTGCCTGGAAGACGCCTGGCTTGGTTGGCAAGTGCGGCATCGTTTCAGGTGCGAGCAAGGGCATGTGTTCGAACGGTTGCCGAACGCGGTCATCCGATCCAAGTGTCAGGTTGTCTGCCCGACCTGTTTGGGGCAGGTATACCTGGGGCGCTTGCAGGCGGTCGCCCGAGGCGCCCAGGTCGAGTGCCTGGATGATCAATGGCGTGGCGCTGATGCGCTTTATAACTTCCGCTGTCCGCTGGGGCATACCTGGCAGCGCCGCTCTACTCGGGCCAATGCCAATGCCAGTTGCCCCGTCTGCAACCGGCAGCACGTCAATAAGCGTAAGCAACTGTCCGACGGTCTGGCCCGTTTGCAGCAGGCTGCACAGTCGAAGGGTGGGGAGTGTCTGTCGGACCATTACGGCGGCACGGCTCAGCGCTACAGGTTCCGCTGCAGTGAGGGACATGAGTGGTTGGCGGCTGGTTGCGACATTCTCAGCAAGGGGCATTGGTGTCGACTGTGTGCTGACCAGCACAAGCGTGAGAGTTACCGGCTGGCGAATGGCCTGGAGCGCTTGCGGGCCTTGGCTGAGAAGCGTGGTGGGCTCTGTTTGTCCGATGTCTATGTGGGGGGGGCGGCAACGTACCGCTTCCGCTGCGAGGCTGGCCACGAGTGGGAGGCGGTCGGTAAGCGTGTTTTTCGCGGCTCGTGGTGCCTGCGTTGCGAGTGGGCGTCCTGGGGGAGTGGCAAGCGCCTGTCGGCGGATGGGTTGTCGCGGTTACACGCGGCGGCTCGCCGCAAAGGGGGCGAGTGCCTGTCGGCGGAATACCACGGAGTGGCTGGTCGCTATGAGTTTCGCTGCCAGCAGGGACACGAATGGCAGGCATACGGTGGGTCGGTCCTGCGCGGTGCGTGGTGTCAGAAGTGTGCGCACGAGCGGCGCCGTCTGGGCATTGACAAGGCACGGCAGGTGGCGAGGGAGCGAGGTGGGGAGTGCTTGTCGGAGCACTACGTAAACAACGCGACCAAGCTGCAGTGGTTGTGTCACCGCGGTCACACTTGGTGGGTCGGGATGAACTCCATCCAGGCTGGGCATTGGTGCCCCACCTGTGCACACCAGGCCCAGATCAAAAGTCGCACTTCGAAAGCCTGGGCGCGTTACCGTCAAGCCCCGAGGACCGTGGGCCATCTCCCGCGCGTTCCCCCGAAAGAGACACCTTGAAGCGTTGCGCAGTGCAATTCGTTACGTCTTCATGCCCCTCCTGAAAGCACGCTATCCGCGTCAGAGCAAATGCACTGACCCGGCGGCTGGCGATGGTGAACGGGGCAGGTTCGGCCCTCGCCGCGCGCCCCGGCTTCAGAGCGTCCAGGCTGCCTGCAGCCCCTCGAAGATCGCTTCCTCCGCCGTGCGGGCCGCCAGGCAATCGCCAATGCGCTGGAACGGCACCCGGCCTTCCAGGGCGCTGCCCAGCTCATCGAACGGCGCATGGCCCTGGCACAGCACCAGGGTGTCCACCTGCTCGAACAGCATCGGCTCGCCGCTGGCGCTGTGCAGCATGTACACCGTGTCGTCGTCGCAGCCATACAGCCGCGCGTAGGGCGTGACCGGGATGCCCAGGCGATGCAGCTCGCCGGCCATCTGGTCGCGCACGTACAGCGGCAGGCTCTCGCCGCAGTGAGTGCCGTTCACCGCCAGCCGCACCGTATGCCCCTGGCGCACCAGGTGCTCGGCGATGCCGGGACCGATCCAGTCGCAGCGCCAGTCGGCCACCAGCACCGATCGGCCGACCTTCACCTCGCCGCGCAGCACCTGCCAGGCATCCACCACCTGCAGGTCGCCGCCGCGTTCGAACGCCGGCCAGTAGGGGCGGGCGCCGGTGGCGAGGATGACCCGGTCCGGGCGCTCCCGCTGCACCAGGGCCAGGTCCACCCGGGTGTTGCGCTGCACCTGCACGCCGGCCAGCTCCAGCTCGCGCTGCAGGTTGGTGGCCGCGCCGCCGAATTCGCTGCGCCGCGGCAGCAGCTGGGCCAGCAGCACCTGCCCGCCGAGCTGGGCGCCGGCTTCGTAGAGGGTGACCTGATGGCCACGGCGGGCCGCCACGGCGGCCGCCTTCATGCCGGCCGGGCCGCCGCCGACCACCATCACCCGCTGCGGGCGATCGGTGGGGACGAGGCGCCCGAACTGCTGCTCGCGCCCGGTTTCCGGGTGCTGGATGCAGGAGATGGGGTAGCCCTTGTGGAAGTGGCCGATGCACGCCTGGTTGCAGGCGATGCAGGCGCGCACGTCGTCCACCCGGCCGCTGGCGGTCTTCTCCGGCATCTGCGGGTCGCAGATCAGCGCTCGGGTCATGCCGCACACGTCCGCCTGGCCGCTGGCGATGATCTGCTCCGCTTCCTGGGGCTGGTTGATGCGCCCGGTGACGAACAGCGGGATGCCCAGCCGGGCCTTGAAGTGCCCAGCGGTTTCGGCCAGGTAGGCCGGTGCCACCGCCATCGGCGGCACGATGTGCACGGCGCCGCCGAAGGAGGCGGAGGTGCCGGCCACCAGGTGCACGTAGTCCAGTTGCGGCTGCAGGGCGAGCACGGCGGCGAGGGATTCGTCCTCGGTCAGCCCCTGGGGGTCGCGCTCGTCGGCGGAGATGCGCAGGCCGACGATGAAGTCTTCGCCACCGGCTTCACGCACTGCCGCCAGCACCTCGCGGAGGAAGCGCAGGCGGGCGTCGAGGTCGCCGTTGTAGCCGTCCTCGCGCAGGTTGACCCGGGGGTTGAGGAACTGCGCCGGCAGGTAGCCGTGGCTGGCCACCACTTCCACACCATCCAGCCCGGCCTCGCGCAGGCGCCGGGTGGCCGCGCCGTAGCCGGCGACGATCTCGTCGATCATGGCCGGGTCGAGGGCCCGGGGCATGACCCGGAAGCGCTCGTTGGGCGTGACGGACGGCGCGTAGGCCACCGCCAGCAGGCCGTTGGCGGTCTCCATGATCTCCCGCCCGGGGTGGAAAAGCTGCGACAGCACCAGGGTGCCGTGGGCGTGGCAGGCCTCGGCCAGTTCGCGGTAGCCCTCGATGCAGGTGTCGTCCGTGGCCATCAGTACGTGGGAGGTGTAGCGCGCGCTGTCGTGGACGCCGGCCACCTGCAGCACGATCAGCCCCACGCCCCCCTCGGCGCGGGCGCGCTGGTAGGCGATGAGGGTGTCGTTGACGCGGTTGTCGGTGGGCATGCTGGTGTCGTGCCCGCTGGACATGATGCGGTTCTTCAGGCGCTTGCCGCGCAGGTGCAGGGGCTCGAACAGGTGGGGGAAGGCAGTCATGGGGGCCTCGGCGAGATCGTTTCTTATAAATTCATTACTTGTTTGTTTTCAGTAAAAAATCAACTTGTTTTTTTAATGGCGTCGTCCTAGCGTGAAAGCCCCCCTCGACGGGGCATCCCTGAACAACAACAAGACTGGGAGCACGTTCATGCGAAACCACACCTCATCTCCGTCCCCCCGGCGCAGCGCGCCGTTCCTGCCCCGCCTGTTCACCTGCCTGGCCCTGCTGCTGCCCGCCCTGGGGGCCCAGGCGGCGCCCGACATGGTGGTGGTCGGCTACGGTGGCGACGGCCAGAAGGCCCAGGACGAAGCCTTCTTCAAACCCTTCGCGGCCGAGGATGGCCACCGGCTGATCCAGACCGAATACAACGGCGAGATGGCACGCATCCGGGTGATGGCCGAGACCGGCCACGTGGACTGGGACCTGGTGCAGATCGAGGGGCCCGACCTGGTGCGCGGCTGCGAGAGCGGCCTGTTCGAGACGCTGGACTGGTCGCGCCTTGGGGGCCGCGAGGCGCTGATCGACCAGGCCGCGCAGGACTGCGGCTCGGCCGCGATGGTGTGGGGCGTGGCGCTGAGCTACGACGCCGACCGCCTGAAGACGGCGCCCACCTCCTGGGCGGATTTCTGGGACCTGGAGAAATTCCCCGGCAAGCGCGGCCTGCGCAAGCGCGCCGTGTACAACCTGGAGTTCGCCCTGCTGGCCGACGGCGTGCCGGTCGGCGAGGTGTACAAGGTGCTGGCCACGCCGGCCGGGGTGGACCGCGCCTTCGCCAAGCTCGACCAGATCAAGCCGCAGATCCAGTGGTGGGAGGCCGGTGCCCAGCCTACCCAGTGGCTGGCGGCAGGCGATGTGGTGATGACGTCCTCCTACTCCGGGCGCGTGGCCGCCGCGCACCAGGGTGGGCGCAACTTCGCCCTGGTGCTGCCCGGCAGCCTCTACGGCATGGACTACTGGGCGGTGATCAAGGGCTCCCGGCACCTGCCCCAGGCCGAACGGCTGGTCGCCTACATGAACCGCAAGGCGCCGCAGTTGGACTACATCGGCCGCATCCCCTACGGCCCGACCAACCGTGAGGCCGCCGCAGCGCTGGACGCCGAGCAGGCGCGCTGGATTCCGGCCACGCCCCAGGCCCTGGCGGACGCCCTGCCCATGGACGTGGAGTTCTGGGTCGACCACGGCGAGGAGCTGGAGGAGCGCTTCAACGCCTGGGCGGTGCGCTGATAGGGTGCCTCTACCCGGCCCGCCCTGGCGGTGGGCCGCTTCCTTTTCGATCGACCCGGAGCCTTCCATGACGCCATTGCATGCCCCGCTGCCCCCTTCGTCCTGCTCCCCCGAGGAGCGCGCCCTGCGCCAGGAGCTGGCCGCCTGTTACCGGCTGGTGGCGCACTTCCGCATGACTGACCTGATCTTCACCCACATCTCGGTGCGCCTGCCGGGGCCCGAGCACCATTTCCTGATCAACCCCTACGGGCTGATGTTCGACGAGATCCGCGCCAGCGACCTGGTGAAGATCGACCTGCAGGGCCGCCCGGTGGAGCCGACCCGCCACAAGGTCAACCCGGCGGGCTTCGTCATCCACAGCGCCATCCATGCCGCCCGCGAGGACGCCCGCTGCGTGCTGCACACCCACACCCGCGCCGGGTGCGCGGTGGCCGCCCAGCCGGCCGGGCTGCTGCCGGTGAACCAGATTTCCATGGAGTTCTATGGCCGCGTGGCCTACCACGGCTACGAGGGCGTGGCGCTGAACCTCGACGAGCAGAAGCGCCTGGTGGCCGACCTCGCCGACAAGCCGGTGATGATCCTGCGCAACCACGGCCTGCTGACGGTGGGGGAGACGGTGGCCCAGGCCTTCCTGCGCATGTACTACCTGGAGAAGGCCTGCGACATCCAACTGGCCGCCCAGGCCGGCGGCGAGCTGCTGCTGCCGTCCCACGAGGTCTGCGAACACACCCAGCGCCAGTTCAACGAACCCGCGCGCCCGCTGGCGGATGGCGAGTTGAGCGACCCGGATGCCAACGAACTGGCCTGGCAGGCGCTGCTGCGCCTGCTGGACCGGGTGGCGCCGGACTACCGCGACTGAGCCGCCCCGCCGCCGTGCGACGGGCGGGGCCGCCGGTCAGCGCAGCTCGGCCAGCAGGCCGCTCAGGTAGCGCTGCCCTTCGTCATCCAGCGCCTGCAGAGGCAGGCGCGGGACGCCGACGTCCAGCCCGGTCAGGCGCAGGCCGGCCTTCACCGTGGTGGGCAGGCCCCGGCGGGTGATGTAGTCCAGCAGCGCCAGCTGGCGATAGAAGGACTGCCGCGCCTCGTCCAGGCGCCCCTCGCGCACCGCCTCGTAGAGCGCCAGGTTGTGCCGGGGGATGAGGTTGGGCGCGGCGGTGCACCAGCCTTTCGCCCCGGCCACCAGAGCCTCCAGCGCCAGCGGGTTGCAGCCGTTGTAGAAGGCCACCTGGCCGTCGGAGAGCAGGTGCAGCCGGTGCATGCGCTGGATGTCGCCAGTGCTCTCCTTGACCATCGTGACGTTCTCCACCTCCCTGACGATCCGCAGGATCAGCTCCACCGGCAGGTCCGTGCCGCTGGTGCCCGGGTTGTTGTAGAGCATCACCGGGATGCCGATGGCTTCGCCCACCGCGCGGTAGTGGGCGAGGATCTCCGCCTCGCTGAGCTTCCAGTAGGACACCGGCAGCACCATCACCGCGCTGGCGCCCAACTGCTCGGCCAGGCGGGCGCGGCGCACGGTGCGCGCGGTGGTCAGGTCGGACACGCTGACGATGCTCGGCACGCGGCCGGCGACGGTGCTCAGGCTGAACTCCGCCACCGCGTCCCATTCCGGGTCGCTGAGGTAGGCGCCTTCGCCGGTGCTGCCCAGGGGCGCGATGGCGTGCACGCCGCCGTCCAGCAGGCGTTCGATGGAGCGGCCGAGGGCCGGCAGGTCGAGGGCGCCGTCGGCGCCGAAGGGGGTGATGGTGTAGCCGATGATGCCGTGGAGGAGGGAAGAGGACATGGGTGCACCTGGGGCAATGGGCGAAAGGTCTTGTGGGGTGGCGCGGTCAGCTCAGGCAGTCGCCGTGCTGACGCAGGCAGCGCCGTGCGTAGTAGCTGAAGGCCGCGCCATGGCGCTTGGGCGTGGAGATCCAGTCATGGGCCTCGCGGCCGAGGGCCGGCGGGATGGGGCGGATCTCGCCGGCGGACATGGCCAGCAGCTGCATCTTCGCGGCACGCTCGAACAGCAGCGCCAGCACGCAGGCTTCCTCGATGCTGGCACCGGTCACCAGCAGGCCGTGGTGAGAGAGCAGGATGGCGCGCTTGTCGCCCAGGGCGGCGGAGATGATCTCGCCCTCTTCGTTACCCACCGGCACCCCCGGCCACTCCTTGAGGAAGGCGCAGTCGTCGTACAGCGGGCAGAGGTCCATGTGCGAGACCGCCAGCGGCACTTCCAGCATCGACAGGGCGGCGGCGTGCAGCGGGTGGGTGTGGATGATGCAGTTCACGTCCGGGCGGGCGCGGTACACCCAGCTGTGGAAACGGTTGGCCGGGTTGGCCATGCCCTGGCCCTGGAGCACCTTGAGGTCCTCGTCGACCCGCAGCAGGTTGCTGGCGGAAATCTCGTCGAAGCCCAGCCCCAGTTGCTGGGTGTAGTAGGTGCCGGGCTCCTCGGCACGGCAGGTGATCTGCCCGGCCAGGCCGGAATCATGGCCGCCCTCGAAGAGGATTCGGCAGGTCAGGGCCAGTTTTTGCCGGGCCGTCCACGTATTATCCAGCAGGCTGGTCTGCATCTGCCGCTCGGCATGCTGGATCAGTTGGTCTTTGGGGAGGTGCATGGTGGTTGCCATGTGAGCGCCCTTTTTCGGGGTGACGCGAGTGGGGCTCGCGGTCATGTCGAAGCGAATGACACAAACAAAGCTAAATGACACAAAGTGTCATTGGCAAGAGAAAGTTTCCCGCACCGACGCCAAAGGGGCGTTCTGCATGTCCATGCGATTGAAATTGTTGAGAAAAAAACTGGGTATGACCCTGGAAACGCTGGCCGAGAAGACCGGCATGACCAAGAGCTACCTCTCCAAGGTGGAGCGGGGCCTGAGCACGCCGTCCATCGCCACCGCGCTGAAGCTGTCGAAGGCGCTCAGCGTGCCGGTGGAGGAACTGTTCGCCGAGGAGGGGGCCGCCAGCGAGGGCTACAGCCTGGTGCGCCACGACGAGCGGCAGCCGCTGGCGCGGGACGACGAGGGCCCGGCCTACGCCTCCCTCGCCCGGCAGATCGGCGACCGCGCGCTGCTGCCGTTCATCGTTCATCCCCCCCGGGACTTCAGCCATTCGACCTTCAAGGAGCACCTGGGCGAGGAGTTCATCTTCGTCCACCGGGGGCGGGTGGAGGTCGACTTCCTGTCCGAGCGCCTGACCCTGGAAACCGGCGACGCGCTGCACTTCAACGCCCAGAAGCCGCACCGCCTGCGCTCCCTGGGCGAGGAGCAGGCCGAGTTGCTGGTGGTGGTGCACAGCGAGGAGTGAGGCCGCTTCCCGGCCCCGTGCGGTTGAACGAACAGGAGCGTGGTGATGAATACGGAAGTGCGGTTTTCCCGGCTGGAGCCGGAGCAGCGCAAGGCCCTGCTGGTGGACGCCACCCTGGTCTGCCTAAAGCGCTACGGTTTCCAGGGCGCCTCCGTGCGCAAGATCTGCGCCGAGGCGGGTGTCTCCGTCGGCCTCATCAACCACCACTACGAGGGCAAGGATGCGCTGGTGGCCGAGGCCTACCTGGCAGTCAGCGAGCGGGTCATGGGCCTGCTGCGCTGCGCCGTGGAATCCGCCCCGGGGGCTGCCCGGCGGCGCCTCTCGGCCTTCTTCCAGGCCTCGTTCTCGGCGGAGATGCTCGACCCCCAGTTGCTCGACGCCTGGCTGGTGTTCTGGGGCGCGGTGACCCACATCGAATCCATCTGCCGGGTCCATGACCAGTCCTACGGCAACTACCGCAGCCTGCTGGCCGACGCCCTCGCCCTGCTGGCGGACGAGGAGGGCTGGCCCGCCTTCGACGCCGGTCTTGCGGCCATCAGCCTCAGCGCACTGCTGGACGGGCTGTGGCTGGAGTCCGGCCTCAACCCCGCCACCTTCACCCCCGAGCAGGGCGTGCTGATCTGCGAAGCCTGGGTCGACGGCCTGCAGGCCGGCGCCTACCGGCGTTTCCTGGGGGTGTGATCGAGCCGGCTGTGCAGGCCCTCAGTCGCCCGTCCGGCTCAGCCATTCGATGAACAGCGAGAACAGCTCCGCCTGGGAGCCGATCCCCAGCTTGATGTAGAGGTTCTTGCGGTGCATGCGCACCGTCTCGGGAGAGATCGCCAGGGCCTTGGCGCTGGACTTGGCCGAGTGACCGCGCAGCAGCAGGTGGCACACCTCCAGTTCGCGGGCCGTTAGGCGGCCGTCGCCGAAATGCCGGAACGCCTGCTGCAACTGCGCGGCGAAGCTCGGCTCCGCCTGGGCCGGGGGCGCGGTCTGCGCCCAGTGGCGGCGGCCCAGTTCCAGCACGGTGGGGGCGAGGGCGCGCAGCAGGGCCAGTTGCCCGGGCTCGAAGGGGCGGGCGCTGAGGCCGTTGTAGAGGCTGACGGACACCCGCTCCCGCGGGCTCAGTTCGAGCATGAAGTAGCAGTCCTCCACCGAGCCGGCGCCCAGGTAGTAGGTCTTGTAGTACTGGCTGCTGAAGAAGTCGTCCGGGGCGATCTCGCCGAGGGTGTAGAAGCCCTCGGCCAGGCCCTGGTCCACCGCCAGGCAGAACGGGTCCAGCAGGTAGCCACGGGAGAAGTAGCGTTCGAGCAGCAGCTCGCGGTTGCCGGGCGGTATGCCGCGCTCATGGAGCAGGGTGGGGGCGCTGCCGATGCGCTCCAGGCTGACCATCACCGACTCGATCGGCACCAGGCTGGCGAGGGCGTCCAGCAGGCGGCCGGGGAACGCCTCGGTGCCGCAGCTGGCGATGGCGCCGGCGAGGAGTCGGTGCCAGTCCTGCAACCTGTCCAGTTCCACCTGCTGCACCTGTGTCGTCGCCCCGGCTCGCTGAGTTCGCGGCAGCATACCCCAGGGAAAAGGCGACGCCGAGCGTGGGGCCGTACCCTCAAATGGGGTATGTCCGTAGCGGGAGCGGCTGCCTAGGCTCGGGGCATCAACCAGCAGGAGTCCCCCCGATGTCCGTGTCCGTCCCGTTGCCGCCGCCCACCCGTGAACAGGCCCGCCTGGCGGCCCTGGACCGTGCCCACTACCTGCACGGCTACCACCTGTTCGACGAGCACCGCGTGCTCGATTCCCTGCAGATCGCCGGAGGGGAGGGCGCCTACATCCACGACCTGGCCGGCAACCGCTACCTGGATGCGGTGGGGGGCATGTGGTGCACCAACATCGGCCTGGGGCGCGAGGAGATGGTCGAGGCCATCGCCGAGCAGGCGCGCCAGCTCGCCTACTCCAACCCCTTCTGCGACATGGCCAACCCCCGGGCGGTGGAGCTGTGCGCCAAGCTGGCGGAGCTGGCGCCCGGAGACATCGACCACGTCTTCCTCACCACCGGCGGCTCGACTGCCGTCGATACCGCCATCCGCCTGGTGCACTACTACCAGAACTGCCGGGGCCTGCCGCAGAAGAAGCACATCCTCAGCCGTCGCCACGCCTACCACGGCTCCACCTACCTGGGCATGTCCCTCGGCGGCAAGCAGGTGGACCGCGAGAGCGGCTTCGACTTCATCCAGGACGGCATCCACCACCTCAGCGGGCCCTATCCCTACCGCGCCCCCGCAGGCATGAGCGAGGCCGACTACCTGGAAAGCCTGGTGGCCGAGTTCGATGACGCCGTGCGCGCAGTGGGGGCGGACAAGGTCGCGGCCTTCATCGCCGAGCCGGTGTTCGGCTCCGGCGGCGTGATGGTGCCGCCGGAGGGCTACCACGCCCGCATCTGGGCGCTGTGCCAGCGCTACGACATCCTCTACATCGCCGACGAGGTGGTCACCTCCTTCGGTCGCCTCGGGCACTTCTTCGCCAGCGAGGCGGTGTTCGGCATCCAGCCGGACATCATCACTACCGCCAAGGGCCTGACCTCGGGCTACCAGCCGCTGGGCGCGTGCCTGTTCTCCGAGCGCATCTGGTCGGTGATCGCCGCGCCGGATCAGGGCCGCTGCTTCACCCACGGCTTCACCTACTCCGGGCACCCGGTGGCCTGCGCGGCGGCGCTGAAGAACATCGAGATCATCGAGCGGGAGGGGCTGCTGGCCCACGTCGAAGACGTCGGCCGCTATTTCGAAGCGCAGCTACGCACCTTGCTGGACCTGCCCATGGTGGGGGACGTGCGCGGCATCCGCTTCATGGCCTGCGTCGAGTTCGTGGCCGACAAGGCCAGCAAGACCCTGTTCCCCGAGGCGCTGAACATCGGCGAGTGGGTCCACCTGCGGGCGCAGAAGCGCGGCCTGCTGGTGCGGCCGATGGTGCACCTGAACGTCATGTCGCCGCCGCTGATCCTCACCCGCGAGCAGGTCGACTTCATCGTCCGCGTGCTGCGCGAAAGCATCATCGAAACCCAGGAGGACCTGAAACAGGCCGGTCACTGGTAGCGCCGCTGCGGCGCACCCGCGCCGCCCACTCCCCTGCAGAGGAAAGCCCCCCCGATGGACGACAACAAGAACAAGGTCCTGCGCTTTCGTGATGTCACGCTGTTCACCGTCTCGGCCATGCTGTTCATGGACCAGATCGCCCTCGCCGCGTCGCTCGGCTCCACCAGCCTGTTCTGGTGGGGCTACGTGCTCCTGCTGCTGTTCATCCCCATGGGGCTGATGACCGCCGAGCTGGGCACTACCTTCCCCGGCAGTGGCGGTGTCTACCACTGGGTGCGCCTGGCCTTCGGGTCGCGCTGGGGTGCCCGGCTGTCGTGGATGTACTGGGCCAACAACGCCCTGTGGATGCCCTCGGTCTACATCCTCTTCGCCGCCATGCTCAGCGAGTTCTTCCTGCCCGGGTTGGGGCTGTGGAGCAAGATCGCCATCGGCGTGTTCCTGGCGTTGCTCACCGCCGTGTTCAACGCCATCAACCTGCGCATCGGCAAATGGCTGCCGAACCTGGGGGCGCTGATGAAGCTGGTGGCGGTGCTCGCACTGGGCATCGGCGGCATCCGCTACGGCCTGGAGCACGGCTTTGCCAACGCATTCAACCTGGAGGCGATCCTGCCGTCTTCCGGGGTGCAGTTCGCGGCGCTGGGGGTGATGGTCTACGGCATCATGGGCACCGAACTGGCCTGCTGCAGCGCCCCGGAGATGCGCAACCCGCGCCGCGACATTCCCCGCGCGGTGCTGGTCTCGGGCCTGCTGATCGCCGCCTTCAACGTGTTCGGCACCCTCGGCGTGCTGGCCGCGCTGCCGCCGGAGCAGACCGACGTCACGCAGATCTTCTCCGTGTCGCTCTACCAGATGTACGGCCATGAAGGCCTCGGCGGCGCATTCGCCACCCTGGTGGCCTGCTTCGTGCTCTTCACCCTGTTCACCAACATGGTCACCTGGAGCATGGGCACCAACCGGGCTGCCGTGGCGGCGGCGATGGCCGGGGAGTTGCCGGCGCTGTTCGGCCTGGTCCACCCGCGCTACCGCACGCCCATCGGCCCGGCGCTGCTGGCTTCCGGCGTGAGCATCCTGGTGATGCTGGTGTACGGCCTGGTCGCCGACAGCGCCGAGGAGCTGTTCTGGACCCTGCTGTCCATCTTCGCAATGATTTTCATGATGCCGTACGTGCTGATGTGCCTGGCCTTCATCCGCCTGCGCCTGGCCGACCCCACGCCGCGAGCCTTCCGCCTGCCGCTGGGCAACGCCGCCGCCTGCGCCTGGGCGGGCCTGGTCGGCTTGCACGTGGTGGCCGGCATCGTGCTCTTCGTGGTCACCCCCGGCGAGCCGATGGACTGGGGCAAAGCCTCCAAGATTCTCTGTGGCGTCGGCCTGGCGCTGCTTATCGGCGAAGTGCTGATCCGCGGCCAGGCGTTGCGCCAACTGGCGCCCCGTCCCTTGCTCGGCAGTCGCTGAGGCCGGCACCGACCCTGGGCCTGGCTGACCAGTGGCAGCCGGGCCCGCGTGCCTGCTTGTTGATCGGCCGTTCAGTAGTGGCTAGGCTGCTGCAGCCACCCTGGCCTCGGCCTCGGTGTCACCGTCCGACAACCAGAACAAGAAACGCCCCGGCACGCCGGAGGTGAAAGGTGATGGCGATGGTTCCCCGCGTATTGGTCGTCGATGACGATCCGGTGATTCGTGAGCTGCTGCAGAGCTACCTGGGCGATGAGGGTTACGAGGTATTCTGCGCGGCCGATGCCGAGCAGGCCGAAGCCGTGCTGGCCAAGACCTCCCACCTCGGCCAGCCCGTGGAGCTGGTGCTGCTGGACGTCCGCCTGCCCGGCAAGGACGGCCTGACCCTGACCCGCGAGCTGCGGGTGCGCTCCGAGATCGGGATCATCCTGATCACCGGGCGCAACGACGAGATCGACCGCATCGTCGGCCTCGAATGCGGCGCCGACGACTACGTGATCAAGCCCCTCAACCCCCGCGAGCTGGTGTCCCGGGCGAAGAACCTGGTGCGCCGCGTCCGCCATGCCCAGGCCGAGCCCGGCCCCGTGCGCCAGGTGCTGAAGCAGTTCGGCGACTGGCTGCTGGACACCGACCGGCGCCGCATCATCGATTCCACCGGCCATGAAACGCTGCTCACCCAGGGCGAGTTCCAGTTGCTCAGCACCTTCCTGCGCAACAGCGGCCACACCCTCAGCCGTGACCAGTTGATGGACCAGATCCGCAACCGCGAATGGCTGCCCAACGACCGCTCCATCGACGTGCTGGTCGGGCGCCTGCGCCGCAAGTTGCGCGATGACCCCGCCGACCCGCAGCTGATCATCACCATCCACGGCGCCGGCTACCTGTTCACCGCCACCCCCAGCGAGGCCTGAGCGTGCGCTGGCTGGCACTCCTGGCCTGGGGCTGGTGCAGCCTCGGGCTGGCGGCCGAGACCCTGCGCTATTGCGACTACCCGGTGTACCCGCCCGTGTCCTGGAGCGATGGCCAGGCCGTGCGCGGCCTGGCGCCCCAGGTGGTGAAGCGGGTGCTCCAGGAGCTGGGCTACGAGATGCAGGTGGTGGTCCTCGGCAACTGGAAGCGCTGCCTGATGGATGCCGCCAGCGGCCGCGTCGACCTGGTGCTGGCCTACCGCACCGGGGAGCGCCAGCACTACCTGGCGTTCGCCGAGGCGCCGGTGCTGCGGGAGGAGGTCGCGCTCTTCTACAACCGCCACAAGCCCCTGGCGGTGAAGCGCCTGGCCGACCTCGCCGGCTACCGTGGCGGGCTGCTGTTCGGGGAAAGCTACGGTACCGAGTTCGACCGCTTCGTCACCCGCCAGGGGCGCATCGAATACGTCTCGGACAGCCGGCAGAACTTCGGCAAGCTGATCCGCCAGCGCATCGACTTCATCCCCTACGAGCGGCGCACCGGGCGGCTGTTCGTGGCGGGCATGCCGGGCGGCGAGGCCATCGTCGATGCGCCCGAGCCCCTGGCGGTGGACTACCTGCGGCTGGCCGTGTCGCGGCGTTCGCCGCTCCTGGCGCGGCTCGACGACATCGACCGCATCCTGCTGGCGCTGCAGGCCGACGGCAGCCTGCAGCGCTGGCTGGAAGAGAGCGAGCGCGACTACCGCACCCAGGGGCGCCCTCTGGAGGGCACCTCTAAAAACGTAGGCGAGGCCGTCAGTGCAAGGCAAAAACAGGCGAAAAAGCGCAGTTTACGCAGTGTAAATGAGCACTTTGAGCCTGTTTTTAACGCAGCAATGGCAACGCAGGTAGTTTTTAGAGATGCCCTGGAGGCGCCATGAAGGCCTGGCATGCCCCCAGACCGCTGGCCCGGCGCCTGCTGCAGCGGGTCCTCGGCTTCAGCCTGTGCGTCACCCTGCTGGCCGGTGCGGTGCAGCTGGGCCTGGAATACCAGCGCGAGATGCAGGCCATCGAACAGCGCCTGGAGCTGATCCGCAGCGGCTACCTGGCCAGCTTCGAGCGCAGCCTCTGGGACCTCGACCAGGCCCAGCTCAAGGTGCAGTTGCGTGGGCTGGTGGATTTCCCCGATGTCGCCTGGGCGAGCCTCGCCAGCGAGGATTTCACCCTGGTCCAGGGCGACATCCAGGTGCCCGGCCCGGTGCGTGTGGAGCATTTCCCCCTCGACTACCAGCCGCCGGACGGTGAGCGCCGTCACCTGGGCGAGTTGACCCTGGCCACTGATCTTGGGGCTATCCACCGGCGCCTCTGGCAGAGCGGCCTGGACGGGCTGCTGTGGATGGGCCTGTTCCTCTGCGGTCTTGCCGTGGCCCTGAGCCTGCTGTTCCACAGCCTGGTGACGCGGCACCTGGAGCGCATGGCCGGCTTTGCCCAGCGCATGGCCGAAGGCGACCTGCAACAGCCGCTGCACCTGGACAAGCGCGCCCGGCCCCGGCCGGACGAGCTCGACACCGTGGCCCAGGCCCTCGACACCATGCGCCAGGCCCTGGGGCGCGAGCGCAGCGAGCTGCAGCGTCAGGTCGAACGGCGTACCGCCAGCCTGCAGCGGGCCAAGGAGGAAGCCGAGGCTGCGAACGAGGCGAAGATGCGCTTCCTGGCGACCATGAGCCACGAGATCCGCACCCCGCTCAACGGCATCCTCGGCATGGCCGAACTGCTGCGCGACGCCGACCTGGGCACGCTGGAGCGCAAGCGCCTGCACGCCCTGCACAAGGCCGGGGAGGGGTTGCTGGCGGTGCTCGACGAAGTCCTGCTGTTCGCCCGCCTGGAAGACGGGGTGAGCCTGCCGGAGGCCGTCGAGTTCGACCTGGGCGAGCTGCTGGACGAGGTGCTGACGCTGCTGGAGCCCCGCGCCGAGGCCAACGGCACCGTGCTCTCGCTGCGCCTGGACCCGACGGTGAACCGCCGCTGCCGAGGGGCCGAGCAGTTCCTGCGCCAGGTGCTGAGCAACCTGCTGGCCAACGCCGTGAAGTTCACCGCCGATGGCGATGTACGGGTGGAGGTGACCGCCAGTCCTGCGCTGGGTGCAGCCCAGCGCGTGCGCTTCGTGGTCAGCGACAACGGTATCGGCATCCCCGAGGCGGCCCAGGCGCGGATCTTCGAGCGCTTCGTCCAGGCCAGTGACGACGTCACCCGTCGCTATGGCGGCAGCGGCCTGGGGCTGGCCATCAGCAAGCGGTTGGTGGACGCCATGGGCGGGCAGATCGGCTTGCACAGTCGGGAAGGCGAGGGCAGTCGCTTCTGGTTCGACATCGACCTGCAGCCCGCGACGTCGCCGGTCGCCCGACCGCAGGGCAATGCGCCTGCGGGTCGTGCCCTGCAGGTGCTGCTGGTGGAGGACGTGGCACTGAATCGCGACGTGGCCCAGGGGCTGCTGGAGCGGGAGGGCCACCCGGTGCAGGTCGTGGAGGACGCCCAGCCGGCGCTGGATGCCTGCCGCCAGCAGGCGTTCGACCTCATCCTGCTGGACATGCACCTGCCGGGCATGGACGGCATCGAGCTGTGCCGGGCGATCCGCCAGCAGGCGGACGGGCTCAACCGGGCGACGACCATCCTTGCCTTCACCGCCAGCGTCCAACCGGCCAGCGTCCGCCGCTACTTCGAGGCGGGCATGCAGGGCGTGCTGGCCAAGCCCCTGCGCCTGGACGCCCTGCGTCGTGCACTGGCCATGCCCGGCACCCCGCCGCCGGACGAGGCGGACGACGGAGCCGCACTCGACACCCGGCTGCTGGCCACCCACCGCGAACTGCTGGGGGAAAACCGCCTCGCCGCGCTGGTCGGCGCCCTGCGCCAACTGCTGGCCGAGCAGATGCCGCTGCTGCACGAAGCCATTCGCGCCGACGACCGGGAGGAAGTCGCCGGCCTGGCCCACCGGCTTGCCGGCAGTTGCCGGTCACTGGGTTGGCGTGGCCTGGGGAACGGCCTGGCGGCCCTGGAGGCCGCTGCCCTGGCGGGCGAGGCGCTGCAGGGCTGGAGCGAGCGCCTGGACCGGGAGCGGGCGGCGGTCGAGGCGCAGATGCAACAGCTCGCCTGAAACTGTTGCGGTTTAGAGCAAACACTCAAGCGCAGTACTTTTGGGAGTTTTCGCCGTCTCCCTAGGGTGGGTTTTGCTCCGCTCTACCCACGAAACGTCGTGCGCACTAGGTGGTGGTGCGTCGGCAAAGAAAGGTGGGGCAGCCGCCAAATGCCCCCTTTCAGGAGGCCGAGCGGAATCGTCGTTACAGGGGGTGAGCGACATGGATGTCGCGAGAGCCGCGATGGGCCAGGGATGGCCCTTCGCGGCGTGCCCCGGGAACGACGATGAAGCGAGGGAAGTCTGGCGATAGCCAGACCCGTATGTCGGGGGCGAGTTTTTTGGTTCCTTTTCAACGATTG
>NZ_LYSP01000063.1:0-25871 GCF_001728945.1 Pseudomonas sp. ENNP23 | reverse complement strand
GCGGGCGCACCTGCCACACCCCGGCGGCGCAGAAGGCCAGCAGGGCCAGCAGCCAGGGCAGGCTGCCGGTGCGCGCCAGCAGCGCCGTGCGGCGGGCCAGCAGGCCCTCGGCCAGGCGCAGCGGCGCCGTCGGCGGGGCCAGGCGCAGGCCGCCGAGCAGGGCCGGCAGCAGGCACACCGAGCAGAGGTAGGCGGCCACCAGCCCGGCGGCGGAGAACACCGCGATCTGGGTCAGCGCCGGGAAGGGGGTGAAGGCCAGGGCCAGGTAGCCCACCAGGTTGGTGCCCAGGCTCAGGCTGAGGCCGGGCAGGGTGGCGCGCACCGCATCCCAGGCGCGCCAGCGCGGGTCGCTCCAGCCCTTGCTCAGGTAGTGCAGCGGGTAGTCGGCGGCGACCCCGGTGAGGCTGGCGCCGAGCACCAGGGTCAGCGCGTTGATCTCGCCGAACACCAGCACGCAGGCCGTGCAGCCCGCGCCCAGGGCCAGGGCCACCGGCAGCAGGCTGAGCAGGGTGCGCGGGCGGCGGAACACCACCAGCATCAGCAGCAGGGTGCCGAGGCTGGCGCCGCCGCCGATCAGTGCGATCTCGCGGCTGGCCTTGGCCTGCCCGGCGGCCGCGTGCAGCAGCCCGCTGGCGGCCAGCAACCGGCCACCCTCGGCCTCCACCTGCTGGCGGGCCTGGGCCACCTGCCCGGCCAGCCAGGGCGGGGTCTGCATGTCGAAGGCGCCGTCACGGGTGCGCAGCCGCAGCAGCGCCCAGGTGGTGTCGCCGTCCTTCGCCAGCAGCGCGCCGCTGGCCAGGTCGGCCCGCACCCGCCCGGCGGGCACCAGGGCCTGCTGGCCGAGGCCGGCCAGGCCCAGCCAGTCGTCCTCGGTGGCCACCAGGCCGGTGCTGGCGAAGGGGTCGAAGAGGCGTTCGGCGCGGGCGGCGACGAAGGCCTCCGGTTGCTGTTGCAGGCGCGTGCGGTCCGCCGCGCCGAGCAGCGCCAGGCGGCTGTCCAGCAGTTGCCGGCGCACGGTCGGCAGGTCGGCCTCCAGGCGCCACTGGGCGCGCTCGATGTGCGGGTCGTTCTGCCAGCCCTGGCCCAGGCGCCGGGCCAGGTCGATGGCGCGCGCCGCGTCGGGGTGGCCCACCAGCAGCAGGACTTCGCGGTTGAGCGGTTCCTGCATGCGCTGCTCGGCCTGGCGCACCAGCGCATCCCCGGCGCCCTGGGGCAGCAGCGCGAGCATGTCGGCGGCCACCGGCGGGCCGTTGCGCCACTGCCAGGCGGCCAGCGCCAGCAGGCCCGCCAGGGCCAGCAGGAACAGGCGCGGCAGCAGGCGCTCAGCGCGCAAGGTCGGCGGCCTCGTCGGCGGTCAGGGTGTCGGCGGCCTGGCTGGCCGGCAGGCGCAGCAGGGTGCGGTCGCCCTGGGTTTCCACCAGCTCGATGCGCTCCACCAGGGCGCCCCCCTGGATGCGGATGGCGCTGAAGATCTGTTGCAGCAGCAGGGCGCGCGGCGCCAGGTGCAGGGTCCAGTGCTGGCTGTCGCCTTCCAGCGTCAGCGCGAAGTCACGCTCCAGGCCGCTGCGGTCGCCCTTGAGCACGGCGAGGAACAGCCGGCTCTGCTGGGCGGCGACGTCCTGGCCGGGCTGGGCCTGCCACTGGCCGTCCACGCGCCGGGCGATGCCCTGGTCGCTGATGCGGTAGTCCTGGCGCAGGGGCTTTTCCAGGCGCCAGAGCAGGCCGCCTTCGCGGGCCAGGGTGAACCGGCCGGTGCTGGTCAGCGGTTGCGGCAGGGCGCGCAGGTGCTTCTCCTGCACGAAGGGCCCGCGCACCACCGCCGGGGCGGCGAGGCGCTGGGCCAAGTGGTCGAGGTCGAAGGCCTGGGCAAGGCCGCTGGCCAGCAGCGCCGGCACCAGCAGCAGGGCCCGCAGCCAGGGGGCGCGGATCATGGCAGGGCGCGCTCCACGGCATCGGTGAACACCTTGGGCGAGGCCAGTTGCATCTCGCGGCTGGCGATCTCCACCGCCACCTGCACGCTGCTGGCGCGGGTCAGGCGTTCGCCGGTCTCGGCGTCGGTGATCAGGTAGTTGATCTTCAGGCGGTTCTCCCACTCCACCAGGTCCGCCCGCACGCGGATGCGCTGGCCGAAGCGCGCGCCGCGCACGTAGCGCAGTTGCAGGTCGATGATCGGCCAGGCGTAGCCGGCCTCGCGCATGTGCCCGTAGTTGTGGCCGATGCGGTCCAGCAGGGCGCAGCGGGCCACCTCCAGGTACTTCACGTAGTGGCCGTGCCAGACCACTTCCATCATGTCCACGTCGAAGAACGGCACGAGGATCTCCACCTCGGCCTGGATCACCCCGGCGCTACGCATAGAGCCTCCAGTGGCGGGCGCGGATGCGTTCCAGGCACAGGCGCAGTTCGCCTTCCAGGGCGCGGTCCTCGATCACCGGCGGGAAGTCCCCGGTCAGTTGGCGGTGCATGGCGGTCAGCGGCTCGGGCAGTGCGCGCGGGTTCTCGCGCTGGCGCAGCCAGACGCCCTGGTTGGCAGCCAGCAGGGTGGCGGCGGCCACCTGCTCGGTCAGCTCCAGGCTGCGCAGGGCATCGCGGGCGGCGATGGTGCCCATGCTCACCTTGTCCTGGTTGTGGCATTCGGTGGAGCGCGAGAAGACGCTGGCCGGCAGGGTGTTCTTCAGCGCCTCGGCGGTCCAGGCGCTGGCGCCGATCTGCACGGCCTTGAAGCCGTGGTTGATCATCGCCGTGGCCTGGGGCGCGCCGGAGAGGTTGCTCGGCAGGCCGTGGTTGTAGCGCACGTCCACCAGCAGGGCGAGCTGGCGGTCGAGCAGGTCGGCGACGTTGCCCACCAGGTTCTTCAGGCTGTCCATGGCGAAGGCGATGTGGCCGCCGTAGAAGTGCCCGCCGTGCAGCACGCGCTCGGCCTCGGCGTCGATCAGCGGGTTGTCGTTGGCGCTGTTCAGCTCGGTTTCGATGAACTGCCGCAGCAGGCCCAGGCTGTCGGCCAGCACGCCCAGCACATGGGGCGCGCAGCGCAGCGAGTAGCGGTCCTGCAGGCGGTGCAGCGGCGCGGTCGGCGCGTCGATGGCCAGGTCCTGGCGCAGCCAGGCGGCCACCTGCATCTGCCCCGGGTGCGGCTTGGCGGCGAACAGGCGCTCGTCGAAATGTTCGGGGTTGCCCTCCAGCGCCACCACGTTGAGCGCGGTGATGCGGGTGGCCAGTTGCAGCAGGTAGTCGGCACGGGCGTAGGCCAGGCAGGCCAGGGCGGTCATCACGGCGGTGCCGTTCATCAGCGCCAGGGCTTCCTTGGGGCGCAGCACCAGGGGCTCCCAGCCCAGCTCGGCGTGCACCTCGGCGGCGCTGCGGCGCTGGCCCCGGTAGACCACCTCGCGCTGGCCGGAGAGGGTGGCGGCCACGTAGGAGAGCGGGGTGAGGTCGCCGCTGGCGCCCACCGAGCCCTCTTCCGGGATCACCGGCAGCACATCGTGTTCGAGAAACGCCTGCAGGCGCTCCAGCAGCTCCACGCGCACGCCGGAAACCCCGTGGCACAGCGACTGCAGGCGCGCCGCCAGCACCGCGCGGGTGGCGGCCTCGTCCAGCACCTTGCCCAGGCCGCAGCCGTGGAAGGTGAACAGGTGGCGCGGCAGGGCTTCCACCTGCTCCAGCGGCACGGCCACTACGCAGGAGTCGCCGTAGCCGGTGGTGACGCCGTAGATCACGCCTTCCTTGTCCAGCAGGGTGTCGAGGAAGCGCGCGCCCTTGGCGATGCGCTCGCGCCAGGCGGCGTCGCCCTGCAGCAGGGCGGGGGCGCGGCGCTGGGACAGGGCCACGACGTGCTCGATGGACAGCGGCTGTTCGCCGAACACCACCGGTTCAGGCTGTTGTGTCGTCATGTTCGTTCCAGAACGGATAGAAGTTGAACCATTGCAGCGGTGCCAGCAGGCACAGCTCGCCCAGGCGTTGGGCATAGCGGGCCACCCAGGCTTCGATCACCGCGTCACGCTCGCCCCGGCGCCACTGCACCTGCTCGGCGAAGGGTTCGAGGTGGACCTGGTAGCGCCCGCCGATCTTCAGGCAGGTCATCAGGTTGAGCGGGCACTTGAGCAGCCCGGCCAGCAGCCAGGGCCCCTGGGGGAAGGCGGCGGGGCGACCGAGGAAGTCGACCCGGACGTTGCGCCCGCCGTGCAGCGGCACGCGGTCGCCGGCAATCGCCAGCCACTCGCCGCGCTCCAGGCGTTCGCTCAGTTGCAGCATCACCGCCGGGTCCAGCTCGCTGACCTGGATCAGCCGCAAGTGGCTGGCCCCGGCTTCGCCCAGCAGGCGGTTGAACTGTTCGGCATGGCGGGTGTGCACCAGCACGTTCATGGTCACCTGCTCGCTCAGCTCGGCCAGCGCGCGGCACACCTCCAGGTTGCCCAGGTGGGCGCCTACCAGCATCTGCCCGCGCGTGCTGCGCATGTGCAGGTGCAGGCCGCTGGGGTCGTGCAGGTCCACCTGGTCCAGGCCGATGCGCCCGCCCCAGATGTCCAGCTTGTCCAGCAGGGCGTCGGCGAAGGCCATGAACTGGGCGAACACCGAGCCGAGGCTGGGCGCCAGCTCCGGGCGGCCGCTCCAGTCGGCCAGGCGCTGCTGGTAGTAGCGCGCTGCGCGGCGGGCCTTGCCGCCGAAGAGGAAGAAGTACAGGACGATCAGGTGCAGCAGCGGGCTGAGCACCCGCCGCCCGAGGCGCCGCGCGATCAGCGCGGTGAACTTCATCAGCAGGAAGCTGCCGCGTTCGCGCTGGTCGGCCCAGTGCTCGCGGCTCATCCCCGGCACCTGCGCCAGAGGATCAGCGGGGCGCGCAGCAACATGCCGAAGAACAGCTTGGCGTGCATCTTCGAGATCAGTGCGTTGTCGTGGAACAGGCGGAAGTGCGAGAGCCCGTCCAGCGGGTAGTGCACCTTGGTCGGCAGCCAGTGCATGGGCTGGTTGCGCCAGGCCAGGCGCACGAGGACCTCCGGGTCGAAATCCATGCGCTTGCCGAGGCGGGTGGTCTCGGTGAGTGCCAGGGTCGGGGCCAGGGGGTAGACGCGGAAGCCGCACATGCCGTCGCGGATCGACAGCGACAGGCTGTTGATCCACACCCACACATGGGTCAGGTAGCGGGCGTAGAGGCGGCTCTTGGGCACGCTTTCGTCGTACTGCGGGTAGCCGCAGATCAGCTCGCCCGGGCGGGCCTGGGCGGCGGCGAGGAAGCGCTGCACGTCGGCGAGGTCGTGCTGGCCGTCGGCGTCCACCTGCAGGGCGTGGGAGAAGCCCAGTCGGCCGGCTTCGCGCAGGCCGGCCATGACGGCGCCGCCCTTGCCCTGGTTGATGGCCAGGCGCACCAGGTGGACGTCGGGCTGGGTGGCCAACTGGTCCATCACCTGGGCGCAGGCGGGGCTGGAGGCGTCGTCCACCAGGACGCAGGGCAGGCCGTGCTGGCGCAGGGCGTCGACCACCAGGGGCAGAGCGTGCTCGTGGTTGTAGACGGGGATGACGGCGCAGGGCTTGAACGGGTTCATGTCGGCATCGGGCAGTGCGGGTTGGTATCGGGACCCGGTTCATGGCCGAGTGTGCGTCGAGTCTCTGTTTCGCCTTGCCGGGCGAGTCCCTTTTGGCAGTCGCCCCAAAAGGAACCAAAAGGGCTTGCCCCTGCATCCGGCCCCGGCTGCGCCGGGGTGCCCTCGCTCCCATCGTTGCACCGGGAGCCCGGCACGACAGGCCATCCCTGGCCAGATCGCGCCTCTCGCGGCATCCATGCCGCTCGACTCCCTCTGCAACGATTCCGCTCGGCCTCCTGAAGGGGCGTTGTCCCCGCCCCACCTGCCGAGCTGGAGAGGGCCATGTACTGCGCAGGAACCTCGTGCAGCACGCGTCCTTGAGCGCTGTGGAAATCGGCGCGCGTGCCACTCAGGACGTTGAAGGCCTTACGCATGGTCGGCCACCAGCAGGATGCGCCCGGAGGAGCACGCGGCTTCGTCGTTGCGGTAGGCGAAGTAGAGCTTGCCCTTGTCGGTGTCGAAGCGCAGGGACAGGTGCAGGCGGTCGCCGGGGCGGACCAGTTGCTGGAATTTCAGGACTTCCATGCCGGCGAAGCGCGGGGGCAGGTCCATCACCTGGCGGGCGAGGTGCTGGGCCCAGTCGATCTGCACCACGCCGGGCAGCACCGGGGTGGCGGTGAAGTGGCCGGAGAAGTGGGCGAGGTCCAGGGGGACTTCCAGCTCCAGGTGCCATTCGCCGTCCTGTTCGCGGGCGCTGAGGGGTTCGACGCGGGTCGGGCGCGGGGCCTTGAGCTGGGCGTCTACCTGCACCTGGGGCAGTTTGCCCTGGCTGCTCCACGGCAGTTGTTGCACCAGGCGCCAGCGGCGCGGCAGGGCGATGGCTTCGCAGTGGCCGGCCAGGTGCTTGCGCAGGGTTTCGGTCAGGGCGCGGCGGCCGCCGTTGCGCAGGGCGTGCAGGCCCTGGGGCGAGAGGGCGACCAGGGCGCCGAGGAAGGCGCGGTTTTCCTGCACCACGCCCAGGCGTGCTTCGGCGACGAAGGGGTGTTCGCCGAGGGCCTGTTCCAGCATGGGCAGGGAGATGCGTTTCTCTTCCAGCTTGACGATGCGGTCGAGGCGGCCGAGCAGTTCGAAGCGGCCGTCGGCGTCGATGCGCACGGCGTCGGCGGTCTGCTCGCGGTGCCCCTCGGGCAGGTAGGGCGAGGTGAGGTGCAGGGCGCCGTCGGTGTCCTGGCCGACCACCACGCTGGCGAAGGGCGTCCAGCGGCTGCCGCCCTGGCGCCAGGCGATGCCGCCGGTTTCGGAGCTGCCGTAGATTTCCGTCGGCCACTGGCCGAGGCGCTGCTGCAGGGCCTCGGCGGCGTCGGCGGGCAGGGCGCCGCCGGAGGAGAACACCCGGCGCACGGCGGCCAGGGCCGGCCAGTCGAGGTTGTCGCCCATGCGCTTGAGCAGGGCGGGGCTGGCCACCCAGGCGAAGCCGGCGGGCGTGGCGGCGAGGCTGGCGCGCTGGAGGTCTTCGGCGAAGGGCTGGGCGCGGCGCACGAAGGGGCGGCCGGCGCACAGCGGCCAGAGCACGCGGAACAGCAGGCCGTAGATGTGCTGGGCGGAGACGCTGGCGACCAGGGTGGCGCCGGCCAGGTCGGCGCCCCAGAGCGCTTCCAGGGCCTCTACTTCGTTGCCCAGTTGGCGCAGGGTCTTGCCGATCAGCTTGGGTTCGCCGCTGGAGCCGGAGGTGCACAGGGTCAGCCGGCAGTGCTCGGGGTCGAGGGCGGCGGCGGGCAGGGCCGGGCCGTCGAGGCCGTCGAGGCTGTCGAGCCAGAGGTCGCAGCCGCCGGCCAGGCGCCGACGGGTCTCGGGCTGGGCGTCGGCCGGCAGCAGCACGTCGACGCCGGCACGCCAGGCGCCGAACAGGGCGATGGCCAGGTCGGCGCCGTCTTCCAGGTACAGGGCCACGCGCTGGGTGCCGCGTGCCTGCAGGGCGCCGGCCAGGGCCAGGGCGCGCTGGGCGAAGCCGGCGTGGTCAAGGGCGGGGTCGAGTGCCACCGGGCGCCCGGGGCGGGCGTCGAGCAGCAGCTCCTGTGGGACGATCCAGGTCACGCGAATCTCCGTACACGCTGGCGCACCAGCCATTCCCCGGCGAACAGCAGCCCCATCAGCAGGTAGGCGATGAGGCCGGTATAGAGCGTCCACCAGGCCAGCGGCGCCCACAGGGTGAGGGCGGCCGCCACCAGGCCGTTGAGCAGGAAGAACAGGGTCCACACCGCCGTCACGCGGCGGGTGTAGCGCACGGCCACCTCGGGCAGCTCGGGCTCGCGCAGGCGCGCCAGGCGCTCCACCACGGGCATGCCGTGCAGCAGGCTGGCGCCGAACAGGCCGAGCAGCACGGCGCTCATCAGCACCGGGTACCAGCGCAGCAGGTCGGTCTGGTTGGCCAGCCCCAGCAGCAGGCAGAAGCCAAGGGCGGTGAAGGCCGTCAGGCGGCTGCCGGGGCGCTGTGCGCTGCCCAGGCTGCGGGCCAGCCAGAGGCCACCGAGCAGCAGGGCGAACAGGCGCGGCGAGAGGTGCTCCATGCCGTAGTACACGGCGAAGGGGTAGCCCAGCCCGGCCAGCACCAGCAGCAGCCCGACGAGCCGGCTCATGCGGCGGGGTTCACCAGGCGGTGCACGGCCTCGACCACATCGCCCACGGTGCGCACGGCCTTGAATTCCTCGGCGGCGATCTTGCGCCCGGTCTGGCGCTTGATGTGGTCGATCAGGTCGACGGCGTCGATGCTGTCGATCTCCAGGTCTTCGTAGAGGTTGGCCTCCAGGCTGACGCGCTCGGGCTCCAGCTCGAAAAGCTCGACCAGGGCGTCGCGCAGGGTGGCGAAAATCTCATCACGGTTTTGCATCGCGGCCCCCTCAGGCGGCTTTCTGTGCCGACACGAAGGCCGCGAGGCTGGCCACGTTGGCAAAGTGTTTGCGGGTGTCCTTGGCTTCGGCGTCGATCTTGATGCCGAAGCGCTTCTGGATGGCCAGGCCCAGTTCCAGGGCGTCCACCGAGTCCAGGCCGAGGCCCTCGCCGAACAGGGTCTGTTCGTCACCGATGTCTTGCGGGCCGATGTCTTCGAGGCCGAGGGCCTCGATGATCAGGTTCTTGATCTCAAGCTGCAGAGCGCTCATCCAGGCCGAGCTCCTTCATGAAATGGTGGTGGAGATGGTCGTTGAGGCGGCGCGAGGCGATCGGCGCCGGCCCCTGGTCGGCGAAGGCCTTGGGATCGATGTCCTGGCCGACGCGCAGATGGAAGTGGAAACGCCGCGACGGGATGCTGTACCAGGGCTCGGCCTTGGTCAGGGTGGTGGGCGTCACGCTGATGGTCACCGGGGTGACGATGCGCGCGCCGCGCAGGGCGATGGCGGCGGCGCCCCGGTGGAACTGCGGAGCCTGCCCCGGTGTGGTGCGGGTGCCTTCGGGGAAGACGATCAGGGTCTGGCCTTCCTCCAGCACGCGGGCGGCTTCGTCGAGCATGTCCATGCTGCCGCTGTTGCTGATGTACTGGGCGGCGCGGATCGGGCCGCGCATGCAGGGGTTGTCCCAGAGGCTCTGCTTGACCACGCAGTTGGCGTCGCGGATCAGGCCGATGAGCACCACCACGTCGATCAGCGAGGGGTGGTTGGCGATGACCATCTGCCCGGGACGGCCCAGGCGTTCGGCGCCTTCCACTTCGTAGGTGAGCACGCCGCTGCGGTGCATGAACTGCACGAACAGCCAGAACAGCCGGCTGGTGGTGGCGCGGGCGCGGCGGCGCTGGTCGATGGCGTCGCCCGGCAGCAGCGAGAGCAGGGGGAACACGAGCACGCGCAGCAGCACCCCGCCGATGCCGAACAGGGTGAAGGACAGTGCGGTGGCGATCAGGCGCCACCAGTAGGGCGCGTCGGGACGTTCGACGCTGGCCGGGGTGAGGAAGCGCTCCGGTGCGTTCATCGGGCACCTGCCGTGCGGGCGGTGGAGAGCGGGGCGCAGGGGCTCAGGGTCGGGTGCGTTGCCAGGTCCATGTACGGTTCTTCCAGTGATGCTGAATACCTGGCAGGTCCAGGTGCAGGGCCCGCAGCAGGCCCAGGGCATGGGGCCAGGCGGCGGGGGTGGCCTCCGCCGGGGCGGGGGCCAGGGTCAGCGACCAGTCGTGGCCGGGCACCAGGCGCAGGGCCAGGGCGTAGGCGAACGGCACGTCGTCGACCAGGGGGCGGTAGAGGTCCGGCGGGCTCTCTTCGGTGATCACCAGCAGCACCGCCGGTGCGCCGTCGGCCAGCAGGCCGGCCGCTTCCAGCAGGGCGTGTTCCAGGCCGTCGCCTTCGGCGGCCACGGCGGTCATCTCGCTGGTGTCGCCGCGCAGGATCGACCATTGGCCGATGACCGCGTTGTGCACCGAGAGGCTGAACTGGGTGGGCGAGAGCGGCTCGCCGCGCGCCAGGTCCTGCAGCAGCGCCAGAGTGCGGGGTGTTTCCCCGTGCCGCGAGGCGAACACCATGGGCACCTGCTCGCCGTCGCTCACCAGGGGCCAGGCGACGCTCATGGCCATGCGCGCCAGGCGCGACAGGCGGCGGCGCTGCATGGCCGGGAGGAAGGCGACGTCGGGCTGGGCATCGGCAAGGTCGGGCTGGAAGGGCTGTGCACACCAGGTGCGCCAGGCGTCCACGGTTTCCAGGCCTGGGGCCCAGGCACGCCATTGTTCGATGCTGAAGTGAGTCACGCTGAAAGAGCTCTTTTCGGCCCCTGTCGGGCGTCCGTATCGACTGGCAATCGCTGACGGCAGAAGCCCGGTCGATGACGCCATAGCAAAGCGCCACATTATTTCAGTCCTACAGACCTATCTGCAAATTGCTGACACAAAATTCGGATGTAAGGCACAACTTCCGATAGGTGGGCAAAAGTCCTGCGCATCCCTCGCCCTTGTCATGGGCTTTGCATAGAATCCGGGGTCTATTCCAAGGAACAGGGGGTGTGAAATGCGGCGAGTGGTGTTCAACCAGAAAGGCGGCGTGGGCAAGTCCAGCATCGCCTGCAACCTGGCGGCGGTGAGTGCGGCGGAGGGCTATCGCACCCTGCTGGTCGACCTGGACGCCCAGGCCAACTCCACCCACTACCTGACCGGCCTCACCGGGGATGACATTCCCATGGGGATCGCCGATTTCTTCAAGCAGATCCTGTCGTCCGGGCCGTTCAGCAAGAAGGGCAAGGTCGATATCTACGAGACGCCCTTCGACAACCTCCATGTGGTCACCGCCACTGCCGAGCTGGCGGACCTGCAGCCCAAGCTGGAGGCCAAACACAAGATCAACAAGCTGCGCAAACTGCTGGACGAGCTGGCCGAGGACTACGACCGCATCTACCTGGATACGCCGCCGGCGCTGAATTTCTATACGGTTTCGGCGTTGATCGCGGCGGATCGCGTGCTGATTCCCTTCGATTGCGACAGCTTCTCGCGCAATGCCCTCTACGGCCTGCTGGCCGAGATCGAGGAGCTGAAGGAAGACCACAACGAGGGCCTGGAAGTGGAGGGCATCGTGGTCAACCAGTTCCAGCCCCGTGCCACGCTGCCTCAGCAGTTGCTGGACGAACTGGTCGCCGAGGGCCTGCCGGTGCTGCCGGTGAACCTGATGAGTTCGGTGAAGATGCGCGAGTCCCACCAGGCGTGTACGCCGCTGATCCACCTGGACCGCAGCCACAAGCTGACCCAGCAGTTCGTCGAGCTGCACGACCTGCTGGACGCCTGACCTCCCACCGGGGCGCGTTGCACGCCCCGTCTTTCCCTTACTTGACGATCAGCACGTCGCACGGCGGGCGCTGCAGCAGGTGCAGTGCCTGGCTGCCGAGCAGCGCCTGGGCGACCATGCTGCGGCTGTGGCTGCCGAGGGCGACGAACTGCGGCTTGGCGGCGGCGATGCGCTCGTCCAGGGCGCGGGGCAGTGCGCCCTGGGTCACCTGCAGGTCGATGCTGGGGGTGTCCTTGACGTGGCCTAGCTCATCGGCCAGCAGGCGCTCCAGCAGGCCGTGCTGGGTGCCGACGTAGTCCCCGGCGGTGCCGGCCTTGGCCAGCAGGCGCCCGGTCAGCTCCATCACGTTCACCGCCGTCAGGCGGCCTTCCGCGCCGAGCAGCGAGCAGGCGGCGCGCAGCGCGTCGCAGGCGCACAGGGAGAAGTCCAGGGCCACCACGCCGCTGCGGTAGGGCTCGGGCTTCTCGCCCACCACCAGCAGCACGGGAATGGCCACGTGGCGGGTGACGCGCTCCAGGGTGGTGCCGATGAACAGTTCCGGTGCGTTGTGGTGGTGGTTGCCGATCACCAGCAGGTCGGCGCCGCTTTCCTCCACCTCTTCGAGAATCTGCAGGGCCGGCCGGCCCTTGCGCAGCAGCACCTGGGCGTCGAGGGCGCCGAGTTGCTCCAGGCGTTGCTGGAACAGCTTCTGGGCGCTGTCGCGCAGGCTCTCCTGCAGGGTGCTGGGCAGGTGGTCTTCAAGGACGTGCAGCAGCGTCAGGCGCGCGCCGTAGCCATGGGCCAGGGCGACGGCGCGCTGCAGGGCGAGGTCGGATTCGCGGCTCAGGTCGTGGGTGATGAGGATGTGCTTGAACATGGTGGCGGGAACCTCCTGTAAGGGCCTGTCGAAAACTACCTGCATTGACGGCCTCGTCTACGTTTTCGGGGGCGAGGCTGGCGCTGCCGGAGTCAAGCAGGGCGCCCACCGGGGCGCTCAGGCGAAGAGGCGCCACTGTGAGGCATGGCGCCGCGCGGCAATTTGATCCACGGCAAGGGCACCGCGCGGTCAGTGGGCGCGCAGTTGGTAGAGCCCCCGGCTCTTGGCCACCACTTCGCCGCTGGCGTCCACCAGGTCCAGCTCCAGCAGGTACTCGGCCTTGCCGGTCTCGCTGGCCTCGGCCTGGATGCGGGCGATCTCATCGGCGCCGAGCCGCGCCTCCACGGTGATGTCGCCGGTGGCGGGGCGGCGGAAGCGCAGGTTCATCTCCTTGACGATGGGGTAGAAGCGCCGGGTGTCGAAGCTGGTGAGAAACAGCGCGCCGCCAGGCACCTCGGCCAGGGTGAAGAGGGCGCCGGCATACAGGGTGCCGATGTGGTTCTGGTTGCCGGCCAGCGGGGCCATCAGCTTCACGTAGCCCGGCTCCAGGGTCAGGGCCTTGAGGCCCATGCGGCTGACGAAGGCGATCTTGTCTTCGGTGAAGTGGCGGGCCATCTCTTCGTTGAATTGCATGGCGTACTCCGGCTGGACGAATGCCTGGAGCCTAGTCGCTCATGCCCACCGGGCAATGACCGGCGCGGCCAGCGGGGGTGACCGAAACGCACAGGGGCATGGGCTTCAACCGGGGCGATGGGCGGCGTATGCCGGATGCCTTGTGTGCGGGTTCCCGGACTTAAGTCCGGGCTACGGCTCAGTGGCATGGGCTTCTACCGGGGCGATGGGCTTCGCCGAGCTCAGCCCATCCTACGAAGGTCGGTGCATGGCGAATGCCTTGGGTGTGGGTTCCCGGACTGAAGTCCGGGCTACGGCTTGGCAGGGCGCTCCGTAGGATGGGCTGAGCTGTGCGAAGCCCATCATTGCCGGCGTGCGCGTGGGCGTCAGCCATTTCCCACGCGCTAACGGCCTTGCTGCTTCCGGATGGCACCCATAGCCTCTGTCGCCGGCGCCTAAGAAACGCCCAATCAAGCAGCGGTCCACCGCTCCCGAAAGCTCAGCGGCTTTTTTGTGCTCGCGGCATACTCGCGCACGCAAAAATCTCTGTTATGTCGGGAGTGGGCTAATACAAGACCCGAAAGGGGAATACGCCCGGCCCTCTGCTTGGGGTTTCTTAACTCCCGACGCCAGCAGCCCTAAGAAAGCTGCCTTAAACAAGCAGAGGTCATGGACATGCCCGATTCCCCCCGTCACGACGACGAAATCCTTATTCCTTCCCTGTTCACCCGTCATCGCCGCCAGCTCCGTGCGCTGTTGCTGGACGACGAGCCCTGGTTCGTCCTCAACGACCTGGCGCGGCTGATCAACCGCGTGCCGCTCGACGAGCGCGCGCCGCGCAACCTGGACCCGGACCAGTTGCAGCCCGCCTGGGTGCGCGACAGCCGCGGCGAGTACCAGCGGGAGCTGCTGGTGAGCGACTGCGGGGTCTATGCGTTGCTGATCTTCTACTACCACCCGGAGAACAGCGGCATCCGTCGCTGGATCAGCCGCGAGGTGATCCCGCGCCTGCGCGAGGCCCAGCACCCGGACGCCCTGCGGCCTTACCGCGATGTGGTGCAGTGGCAGGCGTGCCCGCTGGAGGTGTTGCGCTGGCAGGGCAAGGCCTGGGTCCACCTGGGTGATTGCCCGGTCTTGCCCCAGGCCCGGCCCCGGGTCATCGGCTGACCGGCAGGCGCGCAACCTGCGGGGCGGGCGATGTGCCCCGTAGCCCGGACTTCAGTCCGGGACCTGCCGCATGCCTGAACGCCCGCAATGATGGGCTTCGCACAGCTCAGCCCATCCTACGGGTGCCCAGCGTCGGGCGTTCCCGTGGCGCTCGTTGGTGGCTCGGTGGAGCGCGATCCACCCCACGCGGTGCCGCGTGCGCAATCCGTAGGATGCGGTGAGCTCGGCGAACCGCATCGCATCCGAGCCGTGCCTGGCCCTGATGGACTTCGCACAGCTCAGCCCATCCTACGTGGCTGCCCAGCGTCGGGCGTTCCCGTAGCGCTCGATGGTGGCTGGGTGGAGCGCGATCCACCTCACGCGGTGCCGCGTGCGCAATCCGTAGGATGCGGTGAGCTCGGCGAACCGCATCGATCCCGAACTGTGCCTGGCCCTGATGGGCTTCGCACAGCTCAGCCCATCCTACGGGGGCCTAGGCGATCCCCTGGCTCTTGAGCCAGCCCAGCAGTTGCGGCAGGGGCAGGGCGCCGCTCTGGCGGGCGATTTCGACGCCGCCCTTGAACAGGATGAGCGTGGGGATGGAGCGGATGTTGAGCTGCCCGGCCAGTTGGCGGTTGGCTTCGCTGTCCAGCTTGCCCAGGCGGCAGCGGCCCTGGAGCTGGGCGGCGGCTTGCTGGTAGGTGGGGGCGAAGGCTTTGCAGGGGCCGCACCAGTCGGCCCAGACGTCCACCAGCAACGGCAGGACGCCGCGCAGCTGCTTGGCGAAGGTGGCTTCGCTGAGGTCGAAGGGGCTGGCCGGCAGCACGGCGGCCTTGCAGTGGCCGCAGCGGGGCGAGTCGCCCAGGCGGTTGGCGGGGATGCGGTTGAGGCCGGCGCAGTGGGCGCAGGGAATCATCAGGGGATCGGTCATGGTCGGCTCCGGATCAGGTTTCCCTGATCTGGAGCCGACCGGCCGAATATCAAGCCCCGCGCGTCAGCCGCGCGATGCCTCCAGGGCCTGGCCGAGGTCGGCGAGGATGTCGTCGATGTGCTCGATGCCGATGGACAGGCGCACCATGTCCCGCGGTACGCCGGCCTTTTCCAGCTCTTCATCGTTGAGCTGGCGGTGGGTGGTGGAGGCCGGGTGGCAGGCCAGGGACTTGGCGTCGCCGATGTTCACCAGGCGCACCACCAGGTTGAGGGCGTCGATGAAGCGCGCGCCGGCTTCGGCGCCACCGACGATGCCGAAGGAGAGGATCGCCGCCGGCTTGCCGCCGGTGTAGCGCTGGGCCAGTTCGTGCTCGGGGTGGTCCGGCAGGCCGGCGTATTTCACCCAGGCCACCTGGGGGTGGGCCTGGAGGAACTGGGCGACCTTCTGCGCGTTCTCGGTGTGGCGCTCCATGCGCAGGGCGAGGGTTTCCAGCCCCTGGAGGATGAGGAAGGCGTTGAACGGCGACAGGGCGGCGCCCATGTTGCGCAGCGGCACCACGCGGCAGCGGCCGATGAAGGCGGCGGGGCCGAAGGCTTCGGTGTAGGTGACGCCGTGGTAGGACGGGTCGGGGGTGTTGAGCAGCGGGAAGCGGTCCTTGTGCTCGGCCCAGGGGAACTTCCCGGAGTCGACGACGATGCCGCCGATGCTGTTGCCGTGGCCGCCGATGTACTTGGTCAGCGAGTGCACGACGATGTCGGCGCCGTGCTCGAAGGGGCGGCAGAGGATGGGCGTGGCGACGGTGTTGTCGACGATCAGCGGCACGCCATGGCGGTGGGCGGCGGCGGCCAGGGCGGCGAGGTCGATGATGTTGCCGGCCGGGTTGCCGATGGATTCGCAGAACACGGCCTTGGTGCGCTCGTCGATCAGTGCTTCCAGGGCGGCGATGTCGTCATGGGCGGCGAAGCGTACCTGGATGCCGGAGCGCGGCAGGGTGTGGGCGAACAGGTTGTAGGTGCCGCCGTAGAGCTTGGCCACCGAGACGATGTTGTCGCCGGCTTCGGCGACGGTCTGGATGGCGTAGGTGATGGCGGCCATGCCGGAGGCCACGGCCAGGGCGCCGACGCCGCCTTCCAGCGCGGCAACGCGCTTCTCCAGCACGTCGTTGGTGGGGTTCATGATGCGGGTGTAGATGTTGCCGGCGACCTTGAGGTCGAACAGGTCGGCGCCGTGCTGGGTGTCGTCGAAGGCGTAGGAGGTGGTCTGGTAGATCGGCACGGCCACGGCCTTGGTGGTCGGGTCGGGGCTGTAGCCGGCGTGGATGGCAAGGGTTTCCGGTTTCATTGGGCCTGCGTTCCTTCAGGGTGCGATGGAGGTGCGCAGCATGGAAAACGCCGGGGCCCCGGGTCAATGACCTCGGGCAACTGAAGGGGGGTGTTCTTAGACCGAAAAACCTGGGGGCTAGAACCGGTCAGCGCAGTGCCATGTAGATGTTGAAGGCGCTGATGAGGGTGATCAGGGTGCCGACCAGGGTCAGCAGGGTGCGCGCCGGCAGCTTCTTGCACAGCAGGGCGGCGAAGGGCGCGGCGAACAGGCCGCCGAAGACCAGGCCGGCCACCATGAACCAGGTGTTCAGCTCGCCGGCCAGGAGGATGAAGGAGGTGGCGCTGGCGATGGTGAGGAAGAACTCGGCGAAGTTCACCGAGCCGATGGTGGTGCGCGGGTCACTGCCCGAGCCCAGCAGGCTGCTGGTGACCACCGGGCCCCAGCCGCCGCCACCGGCGGCGTCGACGAAGCCGCCGAACAGCGCCAGCTTGGCCACGTGCTTGGGCGCGCGGCGCTGGGCGACGTGGCGGTAGGCCTTGCTGAGGATGTACAGGCCCATCAGCAGCAGGTAGGCGGAGATGAAGGGCTTGAGCACGGCGCCGTCGAAGGAGGTGATCAGCACCGCGCCGAGCACGGCGCCGATGATGCCGGGCAGCAGCAGGCGCAGGAACAGGGATTTGTTGACGTTGCCCAGCTTGACGTGGGAGATGCCGGAGAGGCCGGTGGTGAAGACCTCGGCGATGTGCACGCTGGCGCTGGCCGCCGCTGGCGAGGCGCCTGCGGTGAGCAGGAAGGTGGTGGCGGTGATGCCGTAGGCCATGCCCAGGGCACCATCCACCACCTGGGCGAGGAAGCCCACGGCCACGGCGCTCCAGAAGCTGGGGCTGGTGAGGGCGCGTTCGATGATGTCGAGGCCGGTTTCGCCGCCGTGGTCACCGAAGAACAGGCGCCAGGCGAGGAAGCCGAGCAGGCTCACGAGGATCAGCACCGCGACCCACATCGCGGCGCGCAGCACCGGGTGGTTGTCGGGGTGGGTGACGAAGTCCTCGACGGGGGGGATGCCGAGCGCCTGGTGTTCGCTGTTGACCGGGCTCTGGCTGAGGTCGAGGTTGCGGATCTTCATGAGGGGTACGGCGCCTGACAGTGGGTGGTAGAACAGGCCGGAGCAAGCAGGCGGCGAAGATAAGCGGCTTTGCTTAGAGAGTCTAAGAAGATTTCCGCAGGTTCTTATTCCATTTGATTCAAGTGGGCATCGGCCTTCGGGCTGTACCGGCCCATCCCTCGGCAACTGTATGCGCCGCCCGGCATGGGCCCTGGGCTAGGCTGGGGGCCGTTCTATGGGAGGTGTGCAATGAAGATGCTGGGTGTTCTGGGCGGGATGAGCTGGGAGTCGACCCTGAGCTACTACCGGTTGCTCAACGAGGGGGTGCGTGCGCGCCTGGGTGGCCTGCATTCGGCGCCGCTGCTGGTGCATTCGGTGGACTTCGCCGACATTGCCGCGCTGCAGGCCGGCGGCCGCTGGGACGAAGCCGGCCAGCGCCTGGCCGAGGCGGCGCAGGGGCTGGAGCGGGTCGGTGCCGGGGCGCTGCTGCTGGCCACCAACACCATGCACAAGGTGGCCCCGGCCCTGGAGGCGGCGCTGGCGATTCCGCTGCTGCACATCGGCGATGCGGTGGGCCACAGCCTGCAGGCGATGCAGGTGGACAACGTGGCCCTGCTGGGCACCCGCTTCACCATGCAGGAAGCCTTCTACCGTGAGCGCCTGGCGCAGCGCTTCGGCATCCGTGTGCAGGTGCCGGGGGCGGAGGCGATGGCCGAGGTGGACCGGGTGATCTACGAGGAGCTGTGCCAGGGCCGCTTTCTGCCGGCCTCGCGGGACTTCTACCTGGCCGAACTGGAACGCCTGCGCGCATCCGGGGCCCAGGCGGCGATCCTCGGCTGCACCGAGATCGGCCTGTTGCTGGAAGGCTGTGAGGCGCCGCTGCCGCTGGTGGACAGCACCGAGCGGCACGTGGCGATGGGGCTGGAGTGGTTGCTGGCGTCCTGAAGCACTCCAGGAGGCTGAGTCCCCCTCTTCTGCTGTGAATCTCCAGGGCTTCGCAAGCACCCGATCCCTGCCCCTCTCCCGGAGAGGGGAAAATCCGAAGCGCACCATGAAGTCCTACTGGGCTCGGGGGGTGATGCAGGGACACTGCCCCTTCAGGAGGCTGAGTGCAGTCGTTGCGCAGGGGGACGAGTGGCATGGATGCCGCGAGAGGCGCGTCAGGCCATGGATGGCCCATCGCGCCGGCCCCCGGACGCTGTTTACAGCGAACGCACTTCAGTGCGGCCCGAAGGGCGAGCGAAGCGAGTAGCAACAACGGAGCGAGGGAAGTCCCGCGAAGCGGGACCCGGATGCTGGGGCGAGCCTTTTTGGTTTCTTTTTTGTGGGCGGCATTCCGACGACTGAAAAAAGAAACTCGCCCGGCAAGGCGAAACAGGCGACATCAATTGAGCCCAAGCGTCTGCTTGTTCTCCTAATGCATCTTTCAGGAAGAACAACTGATCTCCAGGTGCTTGCCCCACTCCGGCGGGCGTTCGGCGTAGCGCTCCATGCCGGGCTGTTCGTCGAAGGGGCGGGCGAGCACGGCGTGGAGCTGGCGCACTTCGCTGTAGTCCCCCTGCTCGGCGGCCTCGATGGCACGCTGGGCCAGGTAGTTGCGCAGGATGTAGCGGGGGTTCACGGCGTGCATGCGCTGGCGCCGCTCGGCCGGCTCGCCACCGTCGCGGGCGGCGCGCTGGCAGTAGTCGGCGGCCCAGGCGTCGAAGCCGGCGAGGTCGACGAACTCGTTGCGCAGTACGGCCACGGCCTGCTCGGGCGCGTCTTCGCCGAGGTGGCGGAAGAAGTCGGTGTAGTCCACCGCGCTGGTCTGCATCAGTTGCAGCAGGCGCTGCACCCGGTCGGCGTCGTCGTCTTCGGCACGGGTCAGGCCGAGGCGGCGGCGCATCAGGTCCAGCCAGTGGGCCTGGTACAGGGGCAGGAACAGGCCGAGGGTTTCGCGCAGTTCGTCCACCTCCACCTGGGGCGTGAGGGCCTGGGCGAGGGCGGCGAGGTTCCAGTGGGCGATGGGCACCTGGTTGCTGAAGCTGTAGCGGCCGCTGTCGTCGGAGTGGTTGCAGATGTGGTTGGCGTCGAAGTCGTCGAGGAAGGCGTAGGGGCCGAAGTCGAAGGTGATGCCGAGGATCGACATGTTGTCGGTGTTCATCACGCCGTGGCAGAAGCCGTAGGCCTGCCAGCGGGCGATGAGTTCGGCGTTGCGCTCGACGATGTCGCGGAACATCGCCGCCCAGGGGCGCTCATGGTCCTGCAGGTGGGGGAAGTGGCAGGCCAGGACGTGCTCGCCGAGGGCCTGCAGCTGCTCGTGCTGGCGGGTGTAGTAGAAGTATTCGAAGTGGCCGAAGCGCACGTGGCTGGGCGCCATGCGCAGCAGGGTGGCGCCGGTTTCGCGGCGTTCGCGGTAGACCGGGGTGCTGGAGCCGATCACGCACAGGGCGCGGCTGCTGGGGATGCCGAGGGCGTGCAGGTGTTCGCTGGCGAGGAATTCGCGGATGGAGCTGCGCAGCACGGCGCGGCCGTCGCCCATGCGCGAGTAGGGGGTCTGCCCGGCGCCCTTGAGGTGCAGGTCCCAGTGCTCGCCGGCCTGGTTGACCACTTCGCCCAGCAGCAGGCCGCGACCGTCGCCGAGGCGCGGGTTGTAGGCGCCGAACTGGTGGCCGGAATAGACCATGGCCCGGGGCGCGGCGTCGGCCCAGAGGCGGTGCCCGCCGAACAGTTCGGCGAACAGCGGGCTGTCGGCTTCGGCCGGGTCCAGGTCCAGCAGGGCCAGGGCGGCGGGGCTGGCCACCACCAGGCGCGGGTCGTCCAGCGGGTCGGGCAGCACTTCGGTGGAGAAGGCGTCACCGAGGCGGGCGAAGCGGTTGTCGAATTGCAGGGCGTCGAGCGCTTTCATGGGGCGGGCCTCAGACCGGGGGCGGGGGCACGGGCTTGTCCGTGGCAGCAGCAGCGGCGGCCTGGGCAATCCGGCGTTGCTCCAGGGTCAGGCCGTCCTGTTCCAGGTTCTTGACGTAGACGTCCACCTGGCGGAAGGCGATGTCGATGCCGTGCTTGGCGAACTCGCGGTCGATGAAGCGGTTGATCTCGTCGGTGGCCGGGTTGCGGTCGCCGAGATCGCGCACATGGATGCGCAGTTCGTGGTCGAGGGTACTCTCGCCGAAGGTCAGGAAGTAGACCGAGGGCGCCGGCTCCTTCAGCACCCGCACGTTCTCCTGGGCGGCCTGCAGCAGCAGTTTGCGCACCAGCTCCAGGTCGGAGCCGTAGGCGACGCCGAGCTTGAGGGTGACGCGGGTGACGGTGTCGCTGAGGGACCAGTTGATCAGTTGCCCGGTGATGAAGGTCTTGTTCGGGACGATGATTTCCTTGTGGTCGAAATCGGTGATGGTGGTGGCGCGGATGCGGATCTTGCTCACCGTGCCGGAGAGGTTGCCGATGGTGACCACGTCGCCGATGCGCACGGGGCGCTCGAACAGGATGATCAGGCCGGAGATGAAGTTGGCGAAGATCTCCTGCAGGCCGAAGCCCAGGCCCACGGAGAGGGCGGCCACCAGCCATTGCAGCTTGTCCCAACTGACGCCGAGGGTGGCCAGGGTGCTGACGATGCCGATGGCGACCAGGGTGTAGGAGAGCAGGGTGGTGGTGGCGTAGGCGCTGCCCTGGGCGAGCTTCATCCGCGAGAGCACCAGCACTTCCAGCAGGCCCGGCAGGTTGCGCGCCAGGGCGGCGGTGATGCCGACGATGATCAGCGCACCGAGCCCGTCCAGCAGGCTGATGGGCACGTGGGTGGCGGTGTCGCCGGTGCCGGAGACGTACTGGTAGAGGGTGATCTGGTCGAGGTAGGCGAACACGGTGATGAGGTCGGCCCAGACCAGGTACAGGCAGGCGATGAAGCCGCCCAGCAGGGCCAGGCGGATCAGCCGCAGGGACTGCTGGTTGACCTGCTCGATGTCCAGCACCGGCTCTTCGACCACCACTTCGTCGCCGTCGGGGGTTTCCCGCGGCTGGGCCTGGCGCTTGGCGATGGCGCGGGCGTAGGCGAGGCGCCGGGCGGCGACCGCCAGGCCACGGACGAAGGTGGCTTCGATGATCAGCACGAAGATCAGCAGGTAGAGGGTGTTGATCAGGCGGTCGGTGAGCTTGAGCGAGGTGTAGTAGTAGCCGAAGCCCACGGCGACCATGAACACCAGGGGCAGCAGGATGAAGGCGATGCCGATCAGCAAGCGGAAGGGCGAGGTCTGCTCGCGCATCGGTTCGGCCAGCAGCAGGTTGCTCAGCACCAGGGCCATCAGGGCGTAGCAGGTGAGCACGACGATGATGCCGATGACGTCGTCGGCCAGGGCCTGGGGCTGGTGCTCGGCGACGGTCACCACGGCGACCAGGGCCATGACCACGACGCCGAGGCGGCGGATCTGCTTGCTCAGCAGGGCCACCTGCGGGCGCGGCCAGCGGAAGTGCAGCTCGGCGACGCCGCCCGGGGCGAGGATGCGGTACAGGGTGTAGAACACCAGCCAGGCCAGGGCCATCTCCAGCAGGGCGTCGCCGAGGGTGGCGTTCTGGCCGCGGGCGTCGATGTGCAGGGCGAGGCCGCAGAGGGCGAGGAACAGGGTCACCGGCAGCGCCAGCAGCACGTTGAGCAGCAGCGCCAGGGGCGTGTGCATCTGGCTGTCGCGCTTGTAGTGGCCGATGTCGCGGTGCAGGTCGGCAAGCTTGCTGTACAGCCAGCCGCGCCGCCAGAGCAGGGCGCTGATCAGCAGCAGCAGGGGGATGAACAGCCAGGGCTGATCCACCAGGCCTTCCCAGAGTTCGGCGATGCCTTCACCCCAAGGTAGCTGGAGGATCTGGTTCTTGAGCCGTTGCGGAGCGTACTTGAGCCAGGCCAGGTCCAGCGGCTTGTTGCTGGGAATCCAGAACATCTGCTCTTCGAGGGTGTTGCGCAGGGCCTGGGCGGTGGCGGCGAGCTGCTTCTGGTTGAGCTGCAGGGTGATGGATTCGTTGAGCAGGGCGTTGAGTTCGCGGCCCAGGCGGTCGAACAGCTCGATCCGGGTGGTGGCCAGGTCCAGCAGGGTTTCGCGCAGGTCCGGGGTGACCTGTTCGGGCGGTTGGCGGGTGAGCAGGGTGTCGACGTAGTCCTGCGGGTTGCCCATCTTGTCGCGCTGCTGGCCCAGTTCGAACTGGTAGAGGCGGATGTCGGCGATTTCGTCGGCGAGGTTGGCGTCCAGGCGCAGGTGCGGCAGGGCCTGCTTCTGCTGGTAGAGGATCTTGGACAGCAGCAGGCTGCCCTTGAGCACGCTGATCTGCTCCTCCAGGGCCTGGTCGGCCTGGCTGAGGGCGTCCAACTGCTGGCGGGTGCGCAGGTTCTGCTGGGTCAGTTCGTTGAGGCGGTCGGTGGCGCGCAGCAGGTAGTCGGAGAGCTTGAGGTTGGTGGCGCTTTCGGCGGCCAGCAGGCTGTCGGGGGTGGCCTTCTGCGCTTCGCGGGAGAGTTCGGCGACGGTCTGCTCGGAGCTTTCCCGGCGCTTGACGTTGATCAGCGATTGCAGGTCCTGGCTTTCCTGCTCCAGGCGGTGGATGCGCTCCACCAGCAGGTCGCGGCGGCTGTTGCCGAGGTCCTGCAGCAGGCTGTTGCCGGCCAGCTCCTGGCGGCGCAGTTGGGTCTGGGCTTCGAGGGCGGCCAGTTCGGCGTTGTACTGGTCGCGCAGTTCGTCGCTGAGGGGCTTGCCGCCTTCCTTGCCGACCTTGAGCAGGGCATTGAGCTGCTGGGTGCGGGCCTGGTTGCTGCTGATCTCGGCCTGGGCGCGCTCGGGGCGGGTCTGGGCGGTGATGATCAGGCTGTTGGCTTCGGCCAGTTGCTTCTGCCCTTCGGAGAGCTGGGTGCTGCGCTGGCTGAGCACCTGCTCCAGTTGGGGGAGGCTGGACTTGGCGTAGCGCTCGTTCACCGGCACCTGGCGGGTGGCCTTGAGCCGTGCCAGTTCGCGCTGGGCGTCGCTGATCTGCCGGGGGGCCTCGGCCAACTGGCGTTTGAGGTCGGCCAGGCGCTTTTCGCTGTCGGCCTGGTTCTCCAGCAGGGTGAGGGTCTGTTCGAGGACGGCCTTGAGAGCCTTCTGTTCGGCCTCCGGCAGCTTGCGCTCGGCGAGGGTGTCCAGGCTTTGCTGGACTTCGGTGCTGCTGGGCGGGGCGGCGGCGTGGGCGCCGGGGCTGAGCAGGCAGAGTCCGAGCAGGGCGGCAGTGAGTAAGGGGCGCAGGGAGGGCATGGTCGCGTGGGCGGCTCTGGTTGGGTTGCGGTGAATCTTATGCCTGCGTGGCGGGCCGGTTGTGGTGCCCGGTCACGCGGCGTTGATCAGGTCGCTGCTGCCGGCAGCAGCTTAGCTGGAACGGTCGCTGTCAGAGGAACAGGCCCGGTCCGGGGCGGGCGTGTCCTTCGGGGAATCTGACGCCGACCTTGCGCACCTTGTTCCCTTCCATCAGGGCGACGGTCCAGGTCAGGCCGTTCCACTCCACCTGGTCGCCTACTACCGGCTCGCCGCCGATCTCGTGGGCGATGAAGCGGCCCAGGGGCTGGTTGCCGTCGATGTCGTCCAGGCGTAGGCCATAGAGGGCGGCCACGGCGGAAAGTTCGGCATCGCCTTCGAGCACGAAGTCGCCGAAGAAGCGCAGGTCCAGGCCGCGCTGGGGGGCCTGGCTGAACAGTTTGCCGAGGCTGGGCAGGTCGTGTTCGTGGCCGACCACGCAGAGGATGTCGCCCGCCTCCAGTACGGTGGAGCCGGAGGGGTGCAGCAGTTCGGTGCCACGGAACAGGGCGGCGATACGGGTGCCTTCGGGCATCTTCAGTTCGCGCAGGGCGGCGCCGATGCACCACTTCTCGGCGCCCAGGCGGTAGACGAACAGCTCCCACTCGCTGGTGGGGTGCACCTCCAGCCCGGCGCGGGAGATGGGCGCCGGCTCCGGTGGCACGGTGACCCGCAGCAGTTTGGCCGCCCAGGGCAGGCTGGTGCCCTGGAGCACCAGCGACACCAGGACGATGAAGAAGGCGACGTTGAAGAACAACTGGGCATTGGGCAGGCCGGCCATCAGCGGGAACACCGCGAGGATGATGGGCACGGCGCCGCGCAGGCCGACCCAGGCGATGAAGGCTTTTTCGCGAGTGTGGAAGGCGCGGAAGGGGATCAGCCCGACCGCCACCGACAGCGGGCGGGCGACGAGGATCATCCACAGCGCCAGGCCCAGCGCCGGGAGGATGATGGGCAGCAGGTCATGGGGGGTGACCAGCAGGCCGAGCACCAGGAACATGCCGATCTGCGCCAGCCAGGTCAGGCCGTCGAGCATGTGCAGGATGCCGTGGCGCGAGCGGATCGGGCGGTTGCCGAGGAACAGGCCGAACAGGTACACGGCGAGGATGCCGCTGCCGCCCACGGTGTTGGTGATGGCGAAGACCAACAGGCCACCGGCGACGATCAGCAGGGGATAGAGGCCGTTGGCGAGGGTGAGGCGGTTGATCAGTTGCAGCATCAGCCAGCCGCCGCCCAGCCCCAGCAGGGCGCCAAGGCCGAACTGCTGGGCGATGTGCGCCGGGAAGCTCCAGCTGAAGCCGGTCTGGCCGCTGCTGAGCATCTCGATCAGGGTGATGGTCAGGAACACCGCCATCGGGTCGTTGCTGCCGGATTCGATCTCCAGGGTGGCGCTGACCCGCTCGTTGAGCCCGCGCCCGCCCAGCAGGCTGAACACCGCTGCGGCATCGGTGGAGCCGACGATGGCGCCGATCAGCAAGCCCTCCAGCAAGCTCAGGTCGAACAGCCAGGCGGCGGCCACGCCGGTCAGGCCGGCGGTGATCAGCACCCCGACCGTGGCCAGTGACAGCGACGGCCAGAGGGCCACGCGGAAGGTCGCGACGCGGGTTCGCAGGCCGCCGTCCAGCAGGATCACGGCCAGGGCCAGGTTCCCCACCAGGTAGGCCTGGGGGTAGTTGTCGAAGACGATGCCGCCCGGCCCGTCGTTGCCGGCGAGCATGCCGACCACCAGGAAGATCACCAGGATCGGGATGCCGAAGCGCGAGCCGAACGCGCTGACGAGGATGCTCATGCCCACCAGCAACGCGCCGACCAGGAACAGGCTGTTGATGGTGGTTGCATCCACGTTGGCGGAACTCCTGCAAGGGGTACGAAGGCGGGGCGGGGAGGTGCATGCAGCGTGCATGCCAGCCGGATTCTAACCCGCCGACCGCAACGGCCCGCAAGCACAGTTTGGCCATGATCCGCAGGTTTTTTGGAACGGGTCTGACGGGGGCGGGGAGGTTTTCGACCTGTCGGTCGACGTGTTGGGCTTTGGGGCGGATGACTGGGTTCCGCAGGGCGGGGGACGTTCTTCCCCTCGCTGTCGGTTGCTGCGCAGGCGATCTCAAGGCTTCTGGGACGGTGGTTCCAGCTTGGTGCGGGTTCTTTTATCTGAGTCACAGTTCTGAGAGGAAGGGGTGCAACTGGTCGTGTGGCCGTTGTGTGGCGCCATGTGCTCCGTAGGATTTGCGCCCCGATGTCGATGTGCCACCACTCCAAGGACGGTCATCATGCGCACGCAGCCGTTTGCAGTCGGCTTCTGCCTGCTGTTGTTTCCTGTTTTCCAAGTCTTTGCCGCCGATCCCGTGGTGCCGTCCCCT
>NZ_LYSP01000062.1:0-27601 GCF_001728945.1 Pseudomonas sp. ENNP23 | reverse complement strand
TGGCGACTGAAAAAAGAAACTCGCCTGGGAAGGCGAAACAAAGAACATCCGCAGAACTCGATATACAGCCAGACCTCGAGCAATCCACCGCTCATGACCTCCCCACCCGACGACTGAGACATTCCCCCACATCCGTGACCCAGCGGTTTTTGATAGACTCGCCCCCAGCGCCGGCCCAGCCGGCGCTGTCGTTTCTGTCACCCGGTCCGCCCTTTGCGTGGGCGACCACTGGAGGTTTTCATGTCCCGCATCGTTGTCGCGGCGCTCTACAAGTTCGTATCCCTGAAAGACTACGTCGCCCTGCGCGAGCCCCTGCTCAAGACCATGACCGAGCACGGCATCAAGGGCACCCTGCTGCTCGCCGAGGAAGGCATCAACGGCACCGTGTCCGGCACCCGCGAGGGTATCGACGCCCTGCTGGCCTGGCTCAAGGTCGACCCGCGCTTCGTCGACCTGGACCACAAGGAGTCCTACTGCGACGAGCAGCCCTTCTACCGCACCAAGGTCAAGCTGAAGAAAGAGATCGTCACCCTCGGCGTGCCGGGCGTGGACCCGAATCAGCAGGTGGGCACCTACGTCGAGCCGCAGGACTGGAACGCCCTGATCAGCGACCCCGAGGTGCTGCTGATCGACACCCGCAACGACTACGAAGTGGCCATCGGCACCTTCGAAGGCGCGGTGGACCCGAAGACCAAGTCCTTCCGCGAGTTCCCGGAATACATCAAGGCCCACTACGACCCCACGGTGCACAAGAAGGTGGCGATGTTCTGCACCGGCGGCATCCGTTGCGAGAAGGCCTCCAGCTACATGCTCAACCAGGGCTTCGAAGAGGTCTTCCACCTCAAGGGCGGCATCCTCAAGTACCTGGAGGACGTGCCCCAGGAGCAGAGCCTGTGGCGCGGCGACTGCTTCGTCTTCGACAACCGCGTGACCGTGCGCCACGACCTCAGCGAAGGCGACTACGACCAGTGCCACGCCTGCCGCAACCCCATCTCCGTGGAAGACCGCCAGTCCCCGCACTACGCCCCCGGCATCAGTTGCCCGCACTGCTGGGACAGCCTCTCGGAGAAGACCCGCGCCAGCGCCCGCGAACGGCAGAAGCAGATCGAGCTGGCCAAGCAGCGCAACCAGCCCCACCCCATCGGCCGCGACCCGCGGCAGAATCCGAACCACTGACCGACAACGAGGGATCGCCATGGCCACTGCACGCCTGCTCTACGTGATGGACCCCATGTGCTCCTGGTGCTGGGGGTTCGCCCCGGTGGCCGGAGCGCTGATCGAGCAGGCACGTGACGCCGGCGTGCCGCTGCGCCTGGTGGTCGGCGGCCTGCGCACCGGCCAGGGCGCGGCGCTGGACCCGACCACGCGGCGCTACATCCTCGAACACTGGCACGCGGTCGAGCAGGCCACCGGTCAGCCGTTCCGCTTCGACGGCGCGCTGCCCGACGGCTTCGTCTACGACACCGAACCGGCGTGCCGGGCCCTGGTGGCCGCACGCGGGCTCGACGAGGACGCCACCTGGGCCCTGGCCCGCAGCATCCAGCACGCCTTCTATGCACAAGGCCAGGACGTGACCCAGGCCCAGCAACTGGTGGCCCTGGCCGAAGCCGCCGGCATCCCGCGCATCGAATTCGCCGAAGCCTTCGATGACCCGGCCACCCGCCAGGCCACTGCCGAGGACTTCACCTGGGTGCAGGACCTGGGCATCGCCGGCTTCCCCACCCTGCTGGCCGAGCGCGATGGCCAACTGGCCCTGCTGACCAACGGCTACCAGCCGCTGAGTGACCTGCAACCGCTGCTGGGCCGCTGGCTGGAGCGCATCGCCCATGGTTGATCGGCTGAGCTGGGCGGAGATCCGCCGCCTCGCCCTGCGCCACCGCAAGGCCCTCTGGCTGGCCAACGGCGTGGCCATCCTCGCCGCGCTCTGCGCCGTGCCGATCCCGCTGCTGCTGCCGCTGCTGGTGGACGAAGTGCTGCTGGGCAAGGGCGACGCCGCCCTGCGCTTCATGGACGGCTTCCTGCCCGCTGCCTGGCAGGGGCCGGTGGGCTACATCGGCCTGATGCTGGCCGTCACCCTGGTGCTGCGCAGCTGCGCCCTGGTGTTCAACGTGCTGCAGGCACGCCTGTTCGCCCGCCTCTCCAAGGACGTGGTGTACCGCCTGCGGGTGCGCCTGATCGAACGCCTCAAGCGCATCTCCCTCGGCGAGTACGAAAGCCTCGGCGGCGGCACCGTCTCGGCCCACCTGGTGACCGACCTGGACACCCTGGACAAGTTCATCGGCGAGACCCTCAGCCGCTTCCTGGTGGCCATGCTCAGCCTGGTGGGCACCGCCGGCATCCTGATGTGGATGCACTGGAAGCTGGCGCTGCTGATCCTGCTGTTCAACCCGCTGGTGATCTACGCCACGGTGCAGCTGGGCAAGCGCGTGAAGCACCTGAAGAAGCTGGAAAACGACAGCACCGCCCGCTTCACCCAGGCCCTGACCGAGACCCTGGAGGCCATCCAGGAGATCCGCGCCGGCAACCGCCAGGGCTTCTTCCTCGGCCGCCTCGGCGAACGGGCGCGGGAAGTGCGCGACTACGCCGTGGCCTCGCAATGGAAGAGCGACGCTGCCGGGCGCACCAGCGGCCTGCTGTTCCAGTTCGGCATCGACGTGTTCCGTGGCGCGGCGATGCTCACCGTGCTGTTCTCCGACCTGTCCATCGGCCAGATGCTGGCGGTGTTCAGCTACCTCTGGTTCATGATCGGCCCGGTGGAACAACTGCTCGGCCTGCAGTACGCCTTCTACGCCGCCGGCGGCGCACTGAGCCGCCTCAACGAGCTGCTGGCACGGGCCGACGAGCCACAGCACCCGCCGCGCATCGACCCCTTCGCCGAGCACCGCACCGTGGGCGTCGAGGTGCGCGGCCTGCGCTTCGCCTATGGCGAGGAGCCGGTGCTGGACGGCCTCGACCTGACCATCGCCCCCGGCGAGAAGGTCGCCATCGTCGGCGCCAGCGGCGGTGGCAAGAGCACCCTGGTGCAACTGCTGCTGGGCCTCTACACGCCCCAGGCCGGCAGCATCCGCTTCGGTGGTGCCAGCCTGGAAGAGATCGGCCTGGAGCGGGTGCGCGAGCACGTCGCGGTGGTGCTGCAGCACCCGGCGCTGTTCAACGACAGCGTGCGCGCCAACCTGACCATGGGCCGCGAGCGCAGCGACGAGGCCTGCTGGCAGGCCCTGGAGATCGCCCAGTTGGCCGAGACCATCCGCGCCCTGCCCAAGGGCCTGGACAGCATCGTCGGGCGCTCCGGCGTGCGCCTGTCCGGCGGCCAGCGCCAGCGCCTGGCCATCGCCCGGATGGTGCTGGCCGATCCGAAGGTGGTGATCCTCGACGAGGCCACCTCGGCCCTGGATGCGGCTACCGAGTACGCCCTGCACCAGGCCCTGGCGCGCTTCCTCGCCGGCCGCACCACCCTGGTCATCGCCCATCGCCTGTCGGCGGTGAAGCAGGCCGACCGGGTGCTGGTGTTCGACGGCGGACGCATCGCCGAGGACGGCGACCACCAGCGCCTGATCGACCACGGCGGCCTCTACGCCCGCCTCTACGGCCACCTGCAGCACTGAGCCGCCCCCTGCGTCACGCTGACGCACCAGCCTGTCAAGCAAACGTTACGCCCGCGCCCGGCATTGCCGGGGCGCGGTGCGCTGCTGTCAGGAAAAGCTGCCGCGCCCACCAGCGGCCAGCACAGTTCCGGCGCGCGACTGTGCCTTGTTTCGCGCCGGTGCGGCGGGTCAGATGGCCGCGCTCGACCGACAAGAACAACAACCGGAGGTCACCGTGACCCCAGCCTTGCTGCCCGGCGCCCGCGTGCGCCTCCCCGCCCTCGCCCTGCCCGCCTGTGACCCGGTGGTGCCGACGCGCATCCTTCCACCTGCGCCTGTACAATCGCGGCCCCCACTCGGGGACGTGCTGCTGCACGGCCACTAAAGGTCAACCGCCTTGCCCACGCCGCCGCGCCACAAGCGCAGCGGGTTCGATTTCCGTCACGACAACAAGAAAAGGTGACGCCATGCACGACGCGCAACACACCGGTTCGCTCAAGCGCGGCCTGAAGAACCGCCACATCCAGCTCATCGCCCTCGGTGGCGCCATCGGCACCGGCCTGTTCCTCGGCTCCGCCGGGGTGCTCAAGTCCGCCGGGCCGTCGATGATCCTCGGCTACGCCATCTGCGGTTTCATCGCCTTCCTGATCATGCGCCAGCTCGGCGAGATGATCGTCGACGAGCCGGTCGCCGGCTCCTTCAGCCACTTCGCGCACAAATACTGGGGCGGCTTCGCCGGTTTCCTCTCGGGCTGGAACTGCTGGGTGCTGTACATCCTGGTGGGCATGTCCGAACTCACGGCGGTGGGCAAGTACATCCACTTCTGGTGGCCCGACGTGCCCACCTGGGCCACGGCCGCAGCCTTCTTCGTGCTGGTCAACGCCATCAACCTGGCCAACGTGAAGCTGTTCGGCGAGGCCGAGTTCTGGTTCGCCATGATCAAGGTGGTGGCCATCGTCGGCATGATCGTCCTCGGCTGCTGGCTGCTGTTCAGCGGCAACGGCGGCGAGCAGGCCAGCGTGACCAACCTCTGGGCCCACGGCGGCTTCTTCCCCAACGGCATCAGCGGGCTGGTGATGGCCATGGCCTTCATCATGTTCTCGTTCGGCGGGCTGGAGATGCTCGGCTTCACCGCCGCCGAGGCGGAGAAACCCGGCCAGGTGATCCCCAAGGCGATCAACCAGGTGATCTGGCGCATCCTGATCTTCTACGTCGGCGCCCTGGTGGTGCTGCTCACACTCAGCCCCTGGGACGCCCTGCTGGCCAGCATCAGCAGCGCCGGCGACCCGTACAGCGGCAGCCCCTTCGTGAAGATCTTCGCGCTGATCGGCAGTGATACCGCCGCCCACCTGCTGAACTTCGTGGTACTGACCGCCGCGCTGTCGGTCTACAACAGCGGCACCTACTGCAACGGCCGCATGCTGGTGGGTCTGGCCGAACAGGGTGACGCCCCCCGCGCCCTGGCCCGTGTGGATAAGCGTGGCGTGCCGGTGCGGGCGCTGGTGGTGTCGGCCCTGGTGACCGGGCTGGCGGTGCTGGTGAACTACGTGCTGCCGCACAACGCGCTGGAACTGCTGATGTCCCTGGTGGTGGCCACCCTGGTGATCAACTGGGCGATGATCAGCTACGCCCACCTCAAGTTCCGCCAGCACAAGGACCGCGAGGGCCTGCGCACCGCCTTCCGCGCCTTCTGGTCGCCCTTCGGCAACTGGCTGTGCCTGGCCTTCGTGGCGTTCATCCTCGGGGTGATGCTGCTGACCCCCGGCATCAACGTCTCGGTCTATGCCATCCCCGTGTGGCTGCTGGTGATGGGCGGCTGCTACCGCCTCAAGCTCAACCGCGCCGCTCAGGCCCGCAACGCGCTGGCCGCCGGCTGACGCAGCGCCCGGTCACCTGCCGGCGGCAGGTGACCGGGCAGCGAGGTCAGAAGTAGTAGCCCAGGTTGAGGTTGGTGCGGAAGACCCACTCATTGCTGCGTGACGAGGTGGCGCTGGTGAAGCCGGTTCCACTCTCCGCGCCGCCGTATGGGTTCGCGTTGCGCCCCCAGGTGAAGTCCAGCCACCCCATGATCGGCATCGCGATGAACTGCACCCCGGCGGTGAACATCTGCGAGTCATCCCAGTCGCGCCTGTCCTTGAGCATGCGGCTGTAGTCGTTGTAGAAGCGCAGGGTCTTCAGCATGCCCAGATTCGGCGTTGGCACGTCGTATCCGACGTTGAACGACACCACCGATGCCCGCGCCGCGATCAGGTAGGCCGGGGTCAACCCGTTGCCCCCCATCAGGATCACGTCATCGCGGACTCCGGCCGGATTCTGCGGATCGAACAGGTAGCGGATGCCCTGGGTGGTGACGGTCCACTGGCCCGTGTTGAACACCGCATGTACACCGCCGGCGCGGTAGCTGCCGTCATCGCCGGTGGTGGCGTTGTACAGGCGAGCGGTGGCCAGGGACGCGCCCAACTCGGCTTTCCACGCCTCACCGGCCAGTGTGCGCGCCACCCGCAGGTTCACCTGATCACGCTTCTCGTTGTCCTGGCGCTGATGAATCGAGGGGATGGCGTTCTCATCCAGGTCCGCGAAACGCCCCACCTCCGGCGAGAAGCGGATGTGGCTGGGCAGCATGCGGGGAAAGTACCCCACCTGGATGAGCCAGTCGGCGTCCTTGTACAGGTACTTGGCACCGGCACCGGCGCTTGAACCGTAGCCGAGGAAAAAAGGGATGTGGTAGCTCCAGCCGAACTGTGGGTAGGGCTCCAGGCCAAAGGGTTTGAAGGGCGCCCCCAGTTGCACGCTGGAGGTGTCATTGATCCGGTAGCCGACGAAACCACGGTCGATGGCGCGCTTGCCGTCGTCCTGGAACCAGTAGCCCAGATCGGAGAAGAAGCCCTCGTGAGTAGCCTGCACGTCGAGTCGGAACGTATCGAAGAGGAAGCGTCCGTTGTTCTCCGTCGTCTTCCAGTGTTCATCGCGGTAGTGCAGGCGCAGGGCGCCGCCGATGTCCAGGGTGCTGCGGCCATCGTCGCTGCGCAGGCCGATATGCGGGAAAGGCTTGGCCGGGGCGACCGGGGGCGTGCCGGTAGCCGGCGCGGCCAGGGCGGGACCGGCAAGAAGCACAAGGCCGAGAGGGATCAGGTATCTGTTCATCAAGAATCCTTTTCTGCTCGTTCGCTAAGGCAGTTTTCTGCAGGCAAAGAAGTCCCCGGCCGCGGTATTTCCACTGTTCAAGGCAAGCGCCGAACCCTGGATTCGCAGCGAGTTTCATTCACCCGCAGGTTGTTGTTCACCGCGCCCTTCCGCGCCTGCGAAGGCCGATGCGAGCGTTCGGAGAAGTGGCGGTGGCATCGCACGTTGCGTCCTGTGCGACAGGGGAAAAGGAGCATGAAGCGTGCCACCCGAAGAGCCGAAAACCCTTTAAAAAATCCTTTTGAATCAATTGTTTATATGTAGAACAAGGGGCTTTGTGCCCCCTGTGAAACCGTGCGTTGCAGAGGTAACCAAAGTGCACAGAGTGCGCGCGCGGACAATGGGCGGTGACAGCTAACGGCAACCTTTCGGGGGGTTCACTCCGTCAGCTCAGCCGGTCCGGGAGCAGGCCGGCGAGCGTCCGCTTTCACCCGGCCATGCAACCCCCGGAAACCCGATTCTCCGGTACACGAAGGGGCCGTCAGCCAGATAAAGAAACGGCGCCAGAGGCGCCGAAAAAGGGGAGCAAGGGACTGTTGCAAAACCTACAGGTCGAGCACCAGATGGGCGCCCTTGCAGCCCGAGACACAGACCATCATGGTCCGGTTGGCCATCTTCTCGGCCTGGGTCAGCACGCTGTCGCGATGGTCCGGCTCGCCCTCCAGCACAGGGGTCTCGCAGGCTCCGCAAACGCCTTCGCGGCAACTGCACGCCACATCGACCCCCGACTTCAACAGAGCATCCAGCAGGGACATCCCGCTGGGCACATCGATCACCTTGGCCGAGCGCGCCAGTTTCACCTGATAGCCACGCTGTGCTGTCGCCGGGGCATGAGCAGAGGCGGCGAAGCGCTCGACATGGGCATTACCGTGGCCGAGTGTGTCGCACAGGCTTTCAAAAGCCTCGATCATCGGCGTCGGGCCGCAGCAGTAGAAGTGGGCCGTCGAGGGACGTTCGGCAAGAAAAGCCTGCAGGTCGATGGCACCGCCCTGCTCATCGTCGAAGTGCAGCCTCACCGGTGCGTCGGTCACGGCAGCCAACGCCTCCACAAAGGCAGCCTCTCTGCGCGAACGGGCGCAATAGAGCAGCTCGACCGAGCGGTTCAGGGCACGCAGCCGGTTGAACATGCAATAGAGGGGCGTGATACCGATGCCGCCGGCCACCAGCACCGTATGTGCGGCGTCCTCGTGCAATGGGAAGTGATTGCGCGGAGGGGAAATGGTCAGCGGCATGCCCACCCGCAGGTTCTGGTGCACATGAGCCGAGCCGCCCCGGCTGTTGCGGTCGCGGAGGATGCCGAGCACGTAGCGGCCAGGGTCCTCCGGCGAGTTGCACAGCGAGTAGCTGCGCACCAGGCCGTTGTCCAGGTGCAGGTCGATGTGGGCACCGGGGGTGAACGGTGCGAACACCGTATCGCCCCGGGGGCGCAGCTCCACGCCGATGATGCCCTCCGCCTCAAAGCGCAGCGTGTGGACGAAGGCCGCCAGCCGGTTGTCCTGGGTCATGCGTCACCTCCGTTCCAGGTTTGGTCACAGCGATTCATATCGATGTCCAGGCGCGCCCAGGCGTCGACCTCCACCACCAGCTCCGGGAACACCAGCCCACTCACCGCCACCAGGGTGGAGGCGGGAAAGCAGCCCTGGCCGGCGAAGAAATCACGCCGCGCACGCCCGACCGCATCCTTGTCCTCGATACGGGTGAGGTAGACGTTGAGCTTGTAGAGGTTGCCGATATGCCCCCCCGCCGCTTCCAGCAATGCCTTCACCTTGCCCAGCACCTCCAGGGTCTGGGCATAGGCGTCCAGGGGCTCGCCCCGCTCGGCGGCCTGACGGGTGGCCGGGTGTGCGGTCATGCCCGACATCACCAGCTCATGACCCACCCGCAGGGCGTTGGACCAGGTGGCGCTGTCCAGCTCGGGAACCGCATCGGCGCGGATACGACGGACCGGAGTCATAGCGACCTGGCCTCGATCAGTTCCAACTGGGCCTTGGCCAGGTTCTTCATGTGCCGGCGCAGGCGCACCAGGCCCAGGTCGTGCTGGTAGAGGTTCTCCCGCTGGTTGGCATCCGGTTCCATGAACTCGAGCATTTCCCGGTCCTGCTCCAGCACCGCCCAGTGACGGGCCTCCAGGCGGTTCTTGTAGAGGAAACGCCAGGTATCCCGCTGCCAACCACTGAGTGGCCGGCAGCGCCAGTGGAACACGGCACTCAGCGAGCGGCTGATGGGCGTGTAGCTGCCGATGATGTGGAAGTTGCCACCGGGGCCGCCGGTCCTGGGATAGGGGATTTCCAGGCGCATCCAGTGCACACCGGTGTCGGCCCACTCGGTCCAGTCGAAGTTGACGCCACGCTGGCCCTCCTTCTCGAAGATGAAGCCGGTCTCGGTGTCACGGGTGATGAACTTCGCCTGGCTGTCCCCCTCGGACATGGAATGGGACTGCTTGTGCAGGTAGGTGCCGTGCATCGGGTCCATGACGTTGTCCAGCACGTACCGGTAGTCGCCCCGCCACTCGGTGTAGCAGAGGAAGTGGGAGAAGGCCGGGTCGCTCAATTGCTCCGGCAGCACCAGGGGCGGTGCCTGTTCGACGTTCTGCGCCGAGTTGTACAGCCACACAGCGCCCGCGGCCTCAGTGACATGGAACCAGCGGGTCGCCTGGCTGCCTTCCAGCGTGCAACCAGGGCTGCCGGGCACCCGGGTGGCGACACCGTCGCAGCGCACCTCCACACCGTGGTAGGGGCACTGCAAGCGGTCGCCGAGGTTCACCCCGCGAGACAGCGGCGCGCCCCGGTGCGGGCAGTGGTCTTCCACGGCATGAAGGCTGCCGTCGGTGTCGCGCCAGAGGGCCAGCTTGTAGCCCAGGCGACGCAGCGAAACCGGCCTGTCCGCCACAAAACCGCTCGGGCAGATGGGGTACCAGAGGTTCTTCAAGCCGTTGGCCAGAAGCTGTTCAACAGGGTCCACGGTGTTCATATCGCGCTCCTCTTGGTGGGAATCTTCAGGCGCCCAGGCGGGCCATCAGGGCGATGTAGGCGGCCTCGGTCCAGGGACCGCCCCCCGGGCACGTGGGCCCCGCCTGGTTGAGGTAGCCCAGCAGGCCCGGCAGGTCATGCAGGCCGGCGGCGTAGGCCCGCTCGATGGAGTCGCCGAGCAGGTCTTCAAAGGCATTCGGCTCGCGGCTGCGGGCCTGGTGGGGTTCGAGGTAACGGTCTGGCATGTCACTGGCCTCCATTGCGGACCCGCTCGCGAATGGTTTCGCGGACCGGGACGAAGTCGTAGGTCGGGTAGCACTCGGTACGAAAGACGCCCCAGGCGGAGCGCTCCAGTTCGAGGTTGATGCGCGGCAGCAAGGCCGGCGGCAGGCGCAGGGTGACGATCTGCCCCAGGCCCATGGCAACCGTCCAGGAGACGATCTCCACCCCCTCCCCCGGAAAGCGCTCCCACCAGCCATGGGCCTTCATGTGGGCCTGGATGGCGTCGAGGTTCTTCGACTGGTCGTGGCGCAGCAGCACGGTAAGCAGCATGGGTTCGCTCATGCCGAGGTCCCCGCGCCCACCTGATCCAGGGGCTGCTGCCAGGCGTCGTAGCCGTACACCCAGTCAGCATTGCCGCCGGCCTTCAGCCACTGGTTGCCACGGGAAGCGATCTGGATTTCGCGGGTCCGCGCCAGACGTGAGCCCTGATACCCCGTCAAGGCACGCGCGCAGGTCGCTCGGGTCGCACCCCGCAGGTGCCGGGCCAGCAGCACGGCATCCTCGATGGCCTGGCCAGCGCCCTGGGCCATGAACGGCATCATCGGGTGGCAGGCATCCCCCAGCAGGGTGATGCCGCCCTGGGACCAGTACGGCAGCGGGTCACGCTCGTAGAGGGCGGTCTTGAGCACGGCGTCGCAGGCATCGAGCAAGCACCGGGCGTCCGGATGGAAGGCCCTGTAATGGCTGCGCAACTCCTCCACATCACCGGCACGGGTCCAGGACTCCTCGTGCCAACTGTCCTGGGCAGTGGTGGCAAAAATGAAGATGTCGCGCCCCCGGTTCAGCGGGAAGGTGACGATCTGGCTTTCCGGGGTCGGGCCCCACCACTTGGTGAACGCCTGGATATCCGGCACATGGGCCACCCGCTCAACGGGCACCACCGCCCGGTAGGCCACCACCCCCGTGAAGCGCGGATGCTCATCGGCAAACAACGCACGACGTGCCACAGAGTGAATGCCGTCGGCGCCTACCAGCACATCGACCCGGTCCCTGCGGCCATCCTGGAAACTGACTTCGACCCCCTCGTCCACCAGGCACACGGCCTCGGCACGGGACGCGAACTGCACCTGGTCCAAGGGAAAGGCTGCCGCCAGCTCGGCCAGCAGATCGGCCCGGTGAATGGTCAGTTGCGGTGCGCCGTACTTGTGCTCGGCACTGTCGGCCATGTCCAGGCGCGAGGTTTCCTCGCCGCTGTCCCATTGGCGGCTGATGCGGTGGGTGGGGCGCGCGGCATGACGGCGGATGCGCTCCCCCAGCTCCGCCCCCAGGCCATCCAGGGCGCGCACGGCGTTAGGCGTCAGGTTGATGTCCGCGCCAACCCGCAGGAAAGCGCGCGCCTGCTCATAGACACGCACCTGGTGCCCGTCCTGGCGCAGTGCAATGGCAGCGGCCAACCCGCCGATGCCACCGCCGAGGATGCCGATGGTCAATGCATTCATGGGGTCCACCTTCAGTTCTTGGGTTTATCGGTGAGAAATCGGCCCTGGGGCGCGTCGATGTCCCTTTGCCGCCGCGTATGGCCGTCCAGGCCACCGGCGATGGCCCATTCGGCGAACACCGTGGGGCCGGGCTCGAAGCTCCGCGCCTGCCATTGCCCGGTGAGCTGGTCCTCGTCGGCGTAGTACTCCACCAGGGCGCCTGCGGGGTTCTTGAAGTACCAGAAGTAGGCGGACGACACCGGGTGCCGGCCCGGGCCGATCTCGGTGTCCCACCCACAGCGGGCGATGTGCATGCCGCCACCGAAGACCTCGTGGATGTCGCGCACGGTGAAGGCCACGTGGTTGAGGCCGGCTCGGGGCTGGGGCAGTTGCAACAGGAACAGGTCGTGGTGGCCACCCTCCTGCGCGCAGCGCAGGAAGGCGCCCCGGTCGGGGTAGCGGTCGGAGCAGACGAAGCCGAAGCGCTCGCTGTAGAAACGCTCGCAGGCATTCACGTCCCTGACGAAGAACACCACGTGGCCGACCTCGATGGGTTGGGCCCGCTCGTAGATCGGGCTGGCCTGGTTGATCCGGCCCTTGAACTGCCAGGTGTTGGACTGGCCGCACTGGAGCTGGATAGCGCGCTTGCGGGTGACCTGGAAGCGAATCACCAGGCCGTTGGGGTCGGTGCAGCCGATGCGCCCCTCGCCTTCGGTGAAGCCCGGGTCACCCGCGATGCGCTCGGCGTAGCGCTTGAGGTCCGCTTCGCTCTCCACGCCCCAGACCACCTCGCGCAGGGTGGAGCCGGCCTCGATGGCGGGTGGCAGGCCGGGCTTGTCCAGATGGGCCAGGACCACCCGGCAGCCGTTGAGGGTCTCGAAGACGACTTCGTCCTCGCGGCTCGCCACTTCCTCCAGGCCCCAATCGGCGAAGAAGCGCGCGCTGGTGGCCAGGTCCTCCACGCCGTAGGTGATTTCGTCGATTCCCAATACGCTCATGATGCGCTCCTCATCGCTGGCCGCCGGCCCACGCCAGCGGCTGTTCATTCAGGCCCCAGTAGAGGCTCTTCTGCTCCATGTACTGGAGGATGCCCAGGCGGCCCTTTTCCCGGCCCAGGCCGCTGTCGCGCCAACCACCGAAGGGGGTGGCGATGGAGAACTGCTTGTAGGTGTTGATCCACACCGTGCCGGCCTGCAGTGCCCGACCGAGCCGCCAGGCCCGCTGGAAATCGCGGGTCCAGATGCCGGCGGCGAGGGCGTAGCAACTGGCGTTGGCCTCTTCGAGCAAGGCGTCCTCGCTGTCGAAGGGCATGGCCACCAGCACCGGGCCGAAAACCTCCTCCTGGCACAGGCGGGCGTCATTCGACAGGCCCTCGATGATCGTGGGGGTGTAGAAGTAGCCCCGGTCGAACACCTCGCCCTGGGGACGCCGGCCCCCCGTGCGCAGGCGCCCGCCCTCTTGCAGGCCCAACTCCACGTAGCGCTCCACCGACTCGCGGTGCTGCGCGGTGATCAAGGGGCCCATCTGGGTGCGCTCGTCTGCCGGGTCACCGACGCGCAGGGCAGCGGCCCCCGCCGCCAGGCGCTCCATGAAGGGCGCGTAGTGCTGGCGGGCGACGAACAGCCGCGAGCCGGCAATGCAGGATTCGCCGCTGGAACTGAAGATGCCGTAGAGCACCCCGGCCACGGCGTGGTCGAGGTCGGCATCGGCCAGCACCAGGGTGGGCGACTTGCCCCCCAGCTCCATGGACACCGGCATCATCTTGTCGGCGGCGATGCGGGCGATGTGCTTGCCGGTGCGGGTGCCGCCGGTGAAGGACACACGCCGGACCAGGGGGTGGCGGACCAGGGCATCGCCGATCACCGAGCCCTTGCCGGGCAGCACGCTGACCAGCCCACGCGGCAGGCCGGCGTCGTCGCAGATGCGCGCCAGCGCCAGGGCCGCCAGCGGGGTGACCTCCGCCGGCTTGAGCACCACGGCGTTGCCGGCGGCCAGGGCTGGCGCCAGCTTCTGCGCCTCGGAGGCGATGGGCGAGTTCCAGGGGGTGATGGCGGCCACCACCCCCATGGGCTCGTGGACGCTCAGGGTGAGGAAGTCGCCCCGGGACGGAGTGAGGGTGTCCTCCAGGGTTTCGCAGGCGGCGGCGAAGAACTGGAAGGTGGCCGCCGCACTGGCCACCAGGCTGCGGGTCTCCTGGATCGGCTTGCCGTTGTCCAGCCGCTGGAGCTGGGCCAGGGCCTCGCTGTGCTCGCGGATCAGCGCGGCGACTCGGTACAGCACGGCGGCACGCTCATGGGGCTTGCGCTGGGCCCAGCCGCTTGCGCGGAAGGCGCGGTCGGCACCGAGGATGGCCTCCTCCACGTCCGCCAGGCTGGCGGCACGGAGCCGGGCGATGGCCTCGCCGGTGGCCGGGTAGAGGCTGTGGTAGAGGTCACCACTGCCATGGCGCCAGTGGCCGGAGATGCAAATGGGTTGGATCGGGTCGAGGTCAATCACGGTCGTCGTCCTAGATCGAAATCACATGGGCGTGGTTGCCAAGGGCGCGCACCACGCTGAATACGGTGAGTGCCGAGGTCCTGGGGTTGGCGGCCAGGGGCTTGCCGCGCAGGGTCAGCTCCAAGCCGCCGAAGGCGCCGCTGGCTTCCACCTGATGGACGTTCTCGGCGCCATGGGGATCGGCGATCAGGCGCACCTGGGTGCGGTCCAGGCCCAGCCCGGCCAGGGACAGGGTGGCGGCGACGTTGGCGTTCTTCGGGTACAGCCGCGCGGCTTCCCGGGCGCTGCCCTCGAAGATCACCCGCGCCTCTTCCAGGCGCTCCAGGTCGCACACCTGCTCCCCGGGGGTGCCAAGCCAGGCGCGGGCCGGCTTGCGGCCGGTGTAGCGCACCGACTCCAGGCCACCCACCCGGGCCGCCGAGAGGGCGTCGATGCCGCCGATGGCACCCGGCAGCAGCTCGATGCGGGTGCCCCCGTGCTCGGCGGCGGCCTCCAGCCGCTCCACCAGGCCCGGCTCGGACAGCGCCCCCACCGACACCACCAGGCAGGGAACGCCACGGGCCAGGGCCGGCAGCACGTGCTCCTCGATGGCCCGGTGCCCGGCACACTCCACCAGCAGGTCGGGGCGTGCATCGGCCGGCAGCTCGCTGAGCACCCGGGGCGGCCTGGACAACCCAGCCAGGCGCTGGCGCACCCGCCCCTGTGAAACCTCCGGGACGATTACCGCATCGACGCAGAAGTGCGGGTCGTGCTCCAGCAGCTCCAACACGCCGACGCCGATGGCGCCGCACCCGATCATGGCGATATGCAACATGGGCTGTGCCTCAGTTGGCGGCCATGGCCGGATTGACCGGCGGGCCGGCGAACTGGGTCTTGAAACGCCCCACCGAGAGCATGTCCACCTCCAGCAGGAAGGGGCCGGGTTTGGCCAGGGCGCCGTCCAGGCTGCGGCTGAAGTCCTTCAGGTCGCTGACCCTGGCATGGCGCAGGCCAAGGGCTGCGGACAACTGGGCGTAGTCCGGGGTGTGCAGGTCGACGTAGCAGCGGCGGCCACCGTAGGCAGCGTCCTGGATGTTGCGGATCACCCCGTAGCCCTGGTCGTTCATCAGCACGATGACCAGGTCGGCGCGCTCCTGCACGGCGGTGGCCAGCTCACCGAGGTTGAGGATGAAGCCGCCATCGCCCGCCAGCACGAAGGTCTTGCGGCCCGATTGCGCTGCCCCCACGGCGGCGCCGATGCCCATGGCCAGGCCCTGGCCGATCCCGCCGCCGAGGGCGTGAACGCCGGCGCGGGGGCTGAAGATCCGCAGGTGGCGGTTGCCCCAGGTGCTGTTGGACACGGTGACGTCGCGAACCCAGTTGAAATCGCGCCCCACCAGCGCTTGCAGTTGCTCCACCAGGGCGGCATAGGGGCCGAGGCCGTCCACCAGTTGGGCGCGGGCCTGGTTGCGCGCGGCCGCCAGGTCGGCGGCGAAGCTCGGGTCCACCGTCAGGCGCCCGTCCAGTCGGTCGGCCAGGCCCTTGAGGACCGGCTCGGCATCGCCGCAGACGAAGAAGTCGCTGGGGTAACCGCGGCCGTCCGCCGTGGCATCGGCATCGACGCGGTAGAGCGGGCGCGGGAGCTTGAGCTGGTATTTCAGGGTTTCGTTGCCGCGCAGGCGCGAGCCGACCACCAGCAGGGCGTCGCAGCGCTGGTAGAACTGCTCCACCGGCGGGTTGAGGTTGAAGGCGCCGAGGGATCGCTCGTCATCCTCCGGGACGATGCCACGCCCCTGGGTGCTGGTGACCACCCCCACGCCCATCGCCAGCAGGCGTTTGACCTGTTCACCGGCGTGACGGGCACCGCCGCCGAGCCAGAGCAGCGGCCGCCGGGCTTTAGCGAAACGTGCGGCAAGTTCGTCCAGGGCCTGTTCGGCGGGCTGGGCCACCGCGACCGGCAAGGGTGACAGGTCGGCCGGCCAGTCGATCAGCGCCGCCTGGATGTCGATGGGAATCTCCACGCTCACCGGGCCGGTGGGCGCGGTCAGTGCCATCTGCACGGCCTGCTTGAGGGTGCTGAGGGCGGTGTCGACGCTGCGCACGCGGAAGGCTGCCTTGGAGATGGCCTTGAGCATGGTCAGTTGATCCGGCGCCTCGTGGATGTAGGCCAGGCCATGGTCCAGGTAGGGGGTTTCGATCTGCCCGGTGAGGTGCAGCAGCGGCGTGCCCGCGGTCAGCGCCTCGACCAGGGCACCGGCGGCGTTGCCGGCGGCCGTGCCGGTGCTGGTCAGGCACACGCCCAGCCCGCCGGTGGTGCGGGCATAGGCGTCGGCCATGTTGGCGGCACCCGCCTCGCCCCGGGCCATGACGAAGCGGATGTTCCCGCGCTGGGCGAAGGCATCGAGGATCGGCATGTTGTGGATGGAGATCACCCCGAAGGCGGCCTTGACCTCGCACTGTTCAAGGAACGCGGCGATGGCCGCACCGACGGTGACTTGGGTTTCGTTACGCATGACGGGACAAACCTCCGGAAACATCGATGTGACTGCCCGTCGTGTAGGCCGACAGGGGCGATGCGAGGAAAACGATGGCGCGGGCCGCCTCGACCGGCTGGCCCAGGCGCCCGAGGGGAATCTGCTTGCGTTGCGCCAGCTCGCCGCTCCAGCGGGCCCAGTCCTGGTCGCGGTCCTCACGGGCTTCGAAGCGGCGGCGCCACTGGCCGGACTCCACCAGGCCGATGAGGATGCCGTTGACCCGGATGCCCTGGGGGGCGAACTCGAAGGCCAGGGAACGCACCAGGTTCTTCACCCCGGCACGGGCGGCACTGGTGGCCACCATGTGCGGTTCCGGCTGGCTGGCCAGCAGCGAGTTGACGCAGACGATGGCGGCGTCCGGCTGCCCCTGGAGCTGGGGCAGGAAGGCGCGCACCGGGTGGATGATGGAGAAGAACTTCAGGTTCAGTTCCTCCGTCCAGGCGGCGTCGGTGGTGTCGGCGAAGGTGGAGACGCGGCCCTGGCCGGCGTTGTTCACCAGGATGCTGGCGCGCCCCAGGGCCTGCTCCACCGCCTCGGCGAAGGCAACGACCTGCCCGGCGTCCAGCACGTCGCAACAGCGGGCGAGCAGGCGGGCCTCGGGGAACGACCGGCGCAGGGCGCGTTCGGCACTCTGCAAGCGGTCGCGGTCACGACCACAGAAGGCCACGGCGGCACCGGCCTGCAGCAGCAACTCGACCGTGGCCAGGCCGATGCCGGAGGAACCGCCGGTGACCACCGCCACGGCGTGGGACAGGTCACACAGGCTCATGCTGTCTGCTCCGGTAAAGGGGCGTCACCTTGTCGTGGCCGTCCGGGGTGTAGTTCAACAGGTGGGAGAGTTCACCGGCCCGGTGGCGCACGCTGCTCACCAGGCCGTCGAGGCGGTTGGGTTCGATGGCGGACGCGGGGATGGTGGCGCCCAGGGCGGCCACCACGCCGCCGCTGTGGTCGCGCACCGGCGCGGCGACGGTGGAGATGGTGGATTCGAAGAACCCCTCGCCCCTGACGAAGCCGCGCTGGCGGTCGGCCTGCACCAGGTCGAAGAGCTCCAGCACCGTCCTCGGCGTGTAGGGCGAGAAAGGCTCCAGGCGCTCTTCCGGGTACAGCTCGCGCAGCTCGTCCAGGCCCAGGTCCTGCAGCAGGATGCGGCCCAGCACGGTGGCGTGGGCCGGCAGGCGGGTGCCGACACTGACCGTGCTGGAGAGCGGGGTGGAGGGTGAAACCTTGGCCACGTAGACGATGGAACGACCGTCGCGGACCACCAGGTTGCACGGGTAGCGGACCTCTTCGCAGAGCTGGTTGAGCAGTGGCTGGCCCAGTTCGGTGAGCTCCAGCGAGGCCAGGTACTCGAACCCCAGGCGCAGTACCGCCATGCCGAGGCGGTACTCGTGGCCGTTGCGCTTGACGAAGCCCATGGCCTCCAGCGTGGCCAGCAAGCGGAAGATGGTGGAACGCGGCAGTTTCAGCCGGCGCGCCAGCTCGGGCGCGGTCAGGGTGCGGTGCCTGCGGCTGAACTCGCACAGCAGCAGCAGGCCACGCTCCAGGCCGGGCACGATGTACCTGTCGTGCTGATCCTCAGGCTTTTCCATGTGCGGCTCCTTGAAAGGCGAGGCGTAGCGCGTGGCCGATGCGGCCGGCAACCACCTCGGGTTGTTCGATGGGGCTGGCATGGCCGGCTCCCGGAATCAGTGAGAACGGCGCCTCCAGGGCCCGGGCGATGGCTGCGCAGTCCTCCGGCGGGGTGATGGCATCGTCCTCACCGGCATGCACTTCGCAGGGCATCGCGGGCAGGCCGTTGCCCAGCAGGTCGTCCCCGCAGAGCAGCTCCACCGCCTGGCGGTAACCGGTCGGGTTCAGCCGGGCCATGTTCCAGCGCACCCAGGCCAGGGCCCCCTCGCTGGGGGTGAGGCCCAGCAACCGGCGGCTGCGCTCGCGGGCCAGGCCGTCGATACCGAACCGTTCGAGGCTGTCCAGGCGCTGCCGGCGCACCCGTTGCCCGGCCTCCCGCAGGGCCTCGGCGCCGTAGCCGCGTGCCGGGCTGAGCAGCACCAGGCGGGCAACACGCCGGGCACCGCTTCCGCTGGCATAGGCGGTGGCCATCAGCGCTCCCAGGGAATGCCCCACCAGTACGCAACGATCGACACCCAGGGCCTGCAGCAGCGCCTCCAGCCGGGCGGCGTAGTGCTGCGCCCTGGGCTGTCCCTCGGGCAGCGCCGTGGACAGGCCGTAGCCCGGTGCGTCCCAGGCGATCACGCGGTGGCCTTCGGCCAGGCGCTGGGCGCAATGCAGCCAGGACGCCGAACCGGAACCGATGCCATGCAGGAGCACCACCACCGGGCCCTGGCCACATTCGCGGACGGCCACCCGGGCACCGTCGGTGACGGTCACCAGGCGCTCCGGGAAGCACTGCTGCAAGCGGGGCGGGGGAATGCGGGTCTGCGCCGTGTCCATGGCGGGCCTCAGCGCTTGATGCTCGCCAGAGGGTGCTCCGGCGGGTAGGTCGGGGTGATCGGCTTCTTCGCGCCGAGCATCACGCACATCAGGGCGTCCTCGTCCCCGATGTTGATCTCTTCGCGGTACACGCCCGGGGGCACGGAGATCACGTCACGGTCGGTGAGGACGGTCTCGAAGCGCTCGCCGTCCTTCTCCAGCACGACCTTGAGCGTGCCGCGCAGGACGAAGAAGACTTCCTCGACGTCGATGTGCAGGTGCGGCGGGCCCTCGTGGCCAGCCGGGATCACCATGGTGGAGAAGGTGAAGTGCTCGGAGGGGATGGTGTTCGCATCGCTGGCCACACCGGTGCCCCCCGTGCCGATGTAGCGCATCTGCGCCCGGCGGAACTTGGGGTCGTAGTCGGCCTGGAACTTCAGCGCGTCCCAGTCGTAGCGGCGGGTGGCGTAGCGCGCGATGCGGGAGTTGCACCACTGCTCGAAGCTGGCGCCTTGGGGGCGGTCCCAGGATCGGGGCGCATTCTGGTTGAGATCGGTCATGGAGTCCTCCTGGTCAGGGCATGACGAACCCGCCGTTGACCGGCAGGGTTTGTCCTGTGATGAAGCGGGAAAGATCGGACAGGGCGAACAGCACAGCGCCGCAGACGTCCTCGGGCAGTTGGCCCCGCTGGATGGCGCGGCGCTCGCGGTACAACTGGTGCCGTGCGGCGGGCACGTACTGGGTGGCCTCCACCTCCACCAGGCCGGGGGCGATGGCGTTGACGGTGATGCCGTCGCCACCCAGTTCCCGGGCCAGGCTGCGGGTCATGGCGATCACCGCGCCCTTGCTGGCGGTGTACGCCAGCAGGTTGGGAGCGCCCCACAGCGGGGTGTCGGACGCCAGGTTGACCACCGCTCCACGACCGCCCTGGCGTAGCGCCGGCAGGCAGGCGCGGGTCATCAGCCAGGTGCCGCGCACGTTCACCTGCAGCACGCGGTCGAAGGTTTCGATGGACAGCTCTTCGCAGCCCTTGCCGCCCGAGTCGGTGATGGATGCGTTGTTGACCAGCCCGTCGAGGCCGCCGAGGTGCTCGACGGCAGCGGCGACGCAGCGGTCGATGGACGCCGGGTCGGCCAGGTCCAGGGGCAGGCCGCTCACGGCCAGGCCCTGGCTGGCCAGCGCATGGGCGGCCTGCCGGACGCGGTCGTCGAGGATGTCGGCGATCACCACCCGAGCGCCGGCGCGGGCCGTTGCTTCGGCAAACGCCAGGCCGAGGCCGCGGGCGCCACCGGTGATCAGCACGCGGCGGCCTTGCAGCAGGGTCGTCAGGCTCATGGCGGTCACACCGTGCTCAGGTTGGCTTTGGGCAGGTAGTGCAGGACCCGCTTCTCGGCCCAGACCACCGCGCTGTAGGCCAGTACGCCGATCAGGGTAAGCATGACGATGGCGACGAAGACGCCGGCGGTGTTGCCCTGCCCTTCGGCGTCCACCAGCAGGAAGCCCAAGCCCTTGTTGCCACCCACCAGTTCGCCGACGGTGACGCCGATGACCGCCAGGGTGGAGGCGATGCGCAGGCCGGAGAACAGCGCGGCCATGGCCGAGGGGAACTCCACGAGGCGGAAGATCTGCCAACGGCTGGCGCTCATGGCGCGGACCAGGTTGATCATGTCCGGGTCGACGGTGCGGATCGCCGAGAGCACGTTGATCATCACCGGGAAGAACACGATCAGCACGGCGATGAGGATCTTCGGGTACACGGTGTAGCCGAGCCACATCACGAACAGCGGGGCGAAGGCCACCTTCGGTGCGATCTGCAACGCCAGGATGTAGGGCGAGAGCACGGCTTCGGTGGTGGGCGACAGGCCCAGGATGACGCCAATCGCCACGCCCAGCAGGGCGCCCAGGCCGAAGCCGACGATGATCTCCAGGGTGGTGACGGCGCTGTGTTCAAGCAGGCCGGCGTGGCGCCACATGGCCACCCCCTCCTCTGCCACCCGGCTCAACCGGGGCAGGACGAATTCGGGCATGCCGAGCAGGCCGGGGCCCCACTGCCAGGCGGCGAGAAACAGGATCAGCAGCACGGCACTGCCAAGCATGGGGGTGTTCAGGCTCTTCATCGGGGGCACCTCAGGGCTGGGTGGCCGGGTCGTCGGACTCGACGAAGCGGTTGGTGTAGAGCGCATCCAGCGGGGTCTCGCGACTGACGATGCCTTCGCTGACGTAGAAGGAGCGGACGCTGTCCAGGCGCTGGGGGTCGATGCGCCCAAGGGGCTGCTGGCCGGCGTAGACATGCTCGACATAGAGGCGCAGGACCTTCTCCAGACTGGCCTCACGCCCCCGGTAGCCGGGCACGGCCTCGGCGAAGGTGGCGGCAGCGGCCTTGGGGTCGGCCATGATGTCGCGCATGCCCATGAGGGTGGCCTTGACCACGCCGGCAACCACTTCGGGATGCTTCTCGATGGCCTCGTCGGAAGCGAGGATGGCCTGGGCCATGCTCTCGAAGACTTCGCTCGCGGGCATCAGCCTGACCACGAGGCCCGCCTCCTCGGCGTTCACCACCCAGTCCGGCACGCCGGCCATGCCCTGGGCCTTGCCGGCGGAGAACAGTTGCCAGACGCCGGAGGGGCCGGCGGCCTGGACCTCCACGTCGGACTTGCTCAGCCCGGCCTTGCGCATCGAGGCCAGCAGTGCGTAGTAGGTGGTGTCGGAATAGGACATCACCGTGAGGGTCTTGCCCTTGAGGTCCCTGACGCGGGTGATGCCCGCACCCTCAGGGGTGGCGATCATGGTCACGCCGCTGGCCCCCAGCACCGCGACGGCCTTCACCGGCACGCCGTTGGCGCGGACGATGATCGGCGTGTCGCCGATGGCGCCCCCCACCAGGGCGTTGCCGGCCCCGATCTGCTTGGCCACGTCCACCCCGCCCTTGCCGGCGACGAAGGTGACCTCCAGGCCCTGCTGGGCGTAGTAGCCCTTCTGCTGGGCGATGATCCAGGGCGCGAAGGCCGGGGAGTTGGGCGGTGCCGGCAGCAGGTAGGTGATGGCCTTGGGTGCGGCCTGCACGCAAAGGCTGGCTACCACGACGGCGCAGGCGCACGTCGAGCGGATCAGGTGCTTGAACATCTGCAGCTCCAGTTGCGAAGGGGGATCGGAAGCGGGTCAGTGCAACTCGGCGTCTTCACCGACTTTCAGCAGCGCCATCAGGCGCCCGACGAGGGGGCCGACCTGCGGCAGCTTGCGGCGCTCCAGCGGGTTGTCCCGCAGGGGCAGGTCCACATCGATCTCCTCGATGACGCTGCCGGGGCGTGCGCTCATGACCAGGATGCGGTCGGACAGCGCGATGGCTTCGATCAGGTCGTGGGTGATGAACAGCGCCGTCTTGCGCTGCTCGAAGAGCATCTGCGCCAGGTCCTGCTGGAGGATCATCTTGGTCTGGGCGTCCAGGGCGGAGAACGGCTCGTCGAGGAACAGCACTTGGGGGTCGGTGACCAAAGTGCGGGCCAGGGCAGCGCGCTGGCGCATGCCGCCGGACAGTTGGAAGGGGTAGTGGTCGCCGAAGCCGGCGAGGTGACACTTCTGCAGCATCTGCTCGGCACGGTCGCGACGCTCGGCCGCCGGGCAGCCCTCGATCTCCAGGCCCAGCTCGATGTTGCGGCGGATGCTGCGCCAGGGCATCAGCAGGTCCTTCTGCAACATGAACGCCACATGCCCGACCGGCCCCTCGACCCGCTCGCCGCCGACCCACACCTCGCCCTCGCTGGGCAAATAGAGGCCGGAGCCCATGTTCAGCAAGGTGCTCTTGCCACAGCCAGAAGGGCCGATGATCGAAACGACTTCCCCCTGGCGAATACGAAAATCCAGGTCGGCGACGGCAACCGTAGAGGCCGACGCGCCCTTGGCTTCAAAGCGTTTGGTCACACGCCGGAATTCAATTTCAACCCGTGTTTCGAGCGGATACGGATGGTGCGAAAGTTCACCGGCATGAATATCGAGGGCAGTGGCTTCCATCTTTTTCAGTCTCTTTTTGTTTCATATATAAAACAGTGTTTTGATTATGAAACCTGCACGAGACATGCCAGAAAACCACACCTCGAAAAATCACCTTGTTTCGAGTATTAAACCTTTAAAAACAACAAGTTATATAATTAAAAGCAAAAATGACTGAAGCCTTTAATCCAACTATCAAAATCACTGAACACGCCTGCCTCTTCAGCGCCCAAACAATTGGGTGATCGCCGCACATCGATATAACGTGTGTGCTCCATTTGGTAACACGCACGTCATGCCGACACATGTTCGCGTTTTACCAGTGAAACATGAGCCCTGTTGTTTTCGACTTCAGTCGCTCTTTCCAATGGCCATTACGAACACATCAGGGGAGGCCGCTCTGGATGCAGCCATCGCCTGTGTGATGCATCGCGTTGCAGTGAGGAAGGCAATGCGCCCTCCCCCGGTGGAAGGCCAGGCTTCGCCGAGGGAGTCGCAGGCAGGGACTCAGGACAAGACGCTGCGGTCGAAGGTGAACAGCCCACCCGCGCCGGGTCGGTGCTCCAGCACCTTCTGCGGGCGGCCCATCTTCGGGTGATTCTGCTCGCCGGTGTCGACGATCCAGCCCTGCCCCTTCATCTTCTCCAGCCGCCCGCGCAGGGTGGTGTGCTGCACCGGCTGGCCGAGGCAGGCCTGGAAGGCGCCGAGGGCTTCGGTGACGGTGAAGCGCGGCGCCAGCAGGTGCAGCGGCAGCGAGGTGTAGACCGACTTGCTCGACAGCCGCTCGCGGGCCTGGGCCACCAGTTGGTCATGGTCGAAGGGCAGGCCCGCCAGCCCCTCCAGGGGGGCGAAGCGCAGGTCGTCGGCGGTCACTTCGGTGTCCGGCGCCAGAAGCGCCAGGTAGAAGGTGGACAGCGACCAGCCCCGGGGGTCGCGCCGGGCGTTGCCCACCGTGGCCACCTGTTCCAGATGCTGCGGTTCGACCCGCGCCTTGCCGCCCAGGGCGCGCTTGGCAGCGGCGTCGAGGTCGTCGTCGGCACAGCGGCCGTTGACCAGCACACCGGGCAGCGCCCATTCCCCTTCGAAGGGCCCCTGGGCCCGGCGGATCAACAGCACGTCAAGGCCCTGGGCCGGATCGAGGCGCAGCGCGACGATGTCGACGCTGGCCAGTACCTGTGCGGAACTCATTGCATCTCCCTATAGACAGCTAGATCACCGGCCACTTCCGGCAGGCACCAGGTGGCCGGCAGTGGTCGTCCTTCCCGCAGGTGCAGGCGAATGGCGGAACTGTGCAGCACGCGCGTCTCCTTCGCCACCAGCAGGCCGAAATCCCGGCGCAACTCGGTCCCCCGGTGGAAGCCCGGCAGGTGTTCGAGGTTGTCCTCGCCGATCACCAGCGCCATGGCCTCCGGGGCCACGCCGTGGGCCTCGGCCAGGGCATGCATGAGGTCGTAGCTGTACACCGCCCCCTGCCCCGGCAACAGGCGCGCCTCGATGGGCTCGCACAGCACCCGCTGCGGGTCGATGCGCTGGGCCAGGCGCTCCAGCCAGGCGCAGCGCAGGGCGAAGTCCACCATACGCTTGCCGTGGGCGTGGCGGTGGCTGGGCACCAGCAGCACCCGGTCGGCCAGCGCCAGGGCACGGCGGACCACCGTCTCGTGCCCCGGGTGCGGCGGGTCGAAGGCGCCGCCGTAGACCGCCAGGCGAAAATGCGCGGCACTGGCCCGGTGGCTGCCGGCGGCGTAGGCGGCCAGGCTCGCCGAGGAATTCGAATGCGGATGGCTGCTCACTTTTCCACTCCTTCCTGAAAAACGCTTGACGACATATTACACGAGATGGAATATGTATCCAGCCGTCACCGAGAAAGGAACGCAACCATGAAGATCGCCAGCTTCGATGTCGACGCCCAGAAAGGCTTCACCCCGCTCTGCCCGGACGAACTGCCGGTGCCCGGCGGCGACGAGATCGCGGCGCACCTGAACCTGCTGGCCCGCCGCGCCACCCTGCGCATCGGCAGCAAGGACGCCCACAGCCCCAGCGCCCCCTGGGTGGTGGGCAGCCACGCGGAGATGCTCGCACCGCTGCCCCTGGCCAATGCCGACATCACCTGGGTCAGCCACTGCGTGCCCGGTACTGCCGGCTTCGAGCTGCTGGACGAACTGCCCCGCCCGCTGGAGTACGACTACTTCGTGTGGAAGGGCGTGGAGCCCGACCTGCACCCCTACGGCGCCTGCTACCACGACCTGGCGGAACGCCGCAGCACCGGGGTGATCGAATTCCTCCGGCAGAACGCGGTCAGCCATGTGCTGGTCGGCGGCCTGGCGCTGGACTACTGCGTGAAAACCACGGCCCTGCAACTGCGCCGCGCCGGCTTTGAGGTTATCGTCTACCTCCCCGCCTGCCGTGCCATTGCCGAGGCCACCGCCGAGACTGCTCGGCTCGAGATGAACGCAGCGGGCATCGTCCTGAGCGCCGGCGAAGCCGAGCTGGATGCCCTGCTCAACCGCACCACCTGGGAGTGCTGAAGATGGCCGAGAGCGTGTTTTCCGACCGCATCGTGCAGAACCTGCTGGACACCGATTTCTACAAGCTGACGATGATGCAGGCGGTCCTGCACAACTACCCCAACGCCGAGGTGGAATGGGAGTTCCGCTGCCGCAACGCCGAGGACCTGACGCCCTACCTGGCGGAGATCCGCTACCAGATCGAGCGCCTGGCCGAGATCAATGTCACCGCTGACCAGTTGGCCTTTCTCGAACGCATCCCCTTCATCAAGCCGGACTTCATCCGCTTCCTCAGCCTGTTCCGCTTCAACATGCGCTACGTCCAGGCCGGGGTCGAAGACGGCCAGTTGTGCATCCGCCTGCGCGGGCCCTGGCTGCACGTGATCCTCTTCGAGATCCCGCTGCTGGCCATCGTCAGCGAGGTGCGCAACCGCTACCGCTACCGCGAGGTGGTGATCGAGCAGGCCAGCGAGCGCCTCTACGAGAAGCTCGACTGGCTCAAGCGCGAGGCCAGCCCGAGCGAGCTGGAGGGCTTCCAGGTGGCCGACTTCGGCACCCGCCGGCGCTTCTCCTACCGGGTGCAGGAGGAGATGGTGCACATCCTCAAGCGCGACTTCCCCGGGCGCTTCGTCGGCACCAGCAACGTGCACCTGGCCCGCGAGTTCGGCATCAAGCCCATCGGCACCATGGCCCACGAGTGGCTGATGGCCCACCAGCAACTGGGCCCGCGCCTGATCGACAGCCAGATCGCCGCGCTGGACTGCTGGGTCCGCGAGTACCGAGGCCTGCTCGGCATCGCGCTGACCGACTGCATCACCACCGATGCCTTCCTGCGGGACTTCGACCTGTACTTCGCCAAGCTCTTCGACGGCCTGCGGCACGACTCCGGGGACCCGCTGGAGTGGGCCGAAAAATGCATCCGCCACTACGAGAAGCTCGGTATAGACCCGCTCTCCAAGACCCTCGTATTCTCCGACGGTCTCGACCTGCCCAAGGCGCTGGAGCTGTACCGCGCCCTGCATGAGCGCATCCATGTCAGCTTCGGCATCGGCACGCGGTTGACCTGCGACATCCCCGGGGTCGAACCGATGAACATCGTCATCAAGATGACCGCCTGCAACGGCCAGCCGGTGGCGAAGCTCTCCGACACGCCGGGCAAGACCCAGTGCCGCGACGAGAACTTCGTGACCTACCTGAAACATGTATTCCGCGTGGACGCACGCTGAGGAGACACCCCATGAGCAACCGCCAGCAAGAAATCGCCCAAGCCCTCGCCGTGGTCCCGCCCTTCGCCGACCAGGCCGCCCTGGTGGCGGAAGTCGAGCGGCGCAAGGCGTTCATCAAGGACTGCCTGCGCAGGTCCGGCCTCAAGGTGCTGGTGCTGGGCATCAGCGGCGGCGTCGACTCCACCACCGCCGGCCGCCTGGCCCAGCTCTCGGTGGAGGAGCTGCGCGCCGAGACCGGCGATGACGGCTACCGCTTCATCGCGGTGCGCCTGCCCTACAACGTGCAACACGATGAGGCCGACGCCCAGGTGGCGATGAACTTCATCCGCGCCGATGAGGAAGAGACGGTCAACATCGCCGACAGCGTGGTCGGCCTGGCCGAGCAGGTCACCCACCTCAACCACCTGGCCGATGCCCGCCGCGACTTCGTCACCGGCAACATCAAGGCGCGCATCCGCATGGTGGCCCAGTTCGCCATCGCCAACGCCAATAACGGCCTGGTGATCGGCACCGACCACGCCGCCGAAGCGGTGATGGGCTTCTTCACCAAGTTCGGCGACGGCGCCTGCGACCTGGCCCCGCTCTCCGGCCTGGTGAAAGGCCAGGTGCGTGCCATCGCCGCCTACCTGGGGGCACCGAACAGCGCCGTGAACAAGGTGCCGACCGCCGACCTGGAAGAGCTGCGCCCCGGCAAGCCGGACGAGGAGGCCCACGGCGTGAGCTACACCGAGATCGACGCCTTCCTGCACGGCCAGCCGGTCAGCCAGGCGGCCTATGACGCCATCGTCCGCACCTACGACAACACCCGCCACAAGCGCGAGCTGCCGCTGGCGCCCTGATCCTTCGAGCCAAAGGGCGCCTCTAAAAACGTAGGCGAGGCCGTCAGCGCAAGGCAAAAACAGGCGAAAAAGCGCAGTTTACGTGCGGTAAATGAGCATTTTGATCGGACTCGCGCACGAGCCTGTTTTTAACGCCGCGATGACAACGCAGGTAGTTTTTAGAGGTGCCC
>NZ_LYSP01000061.1:0-28988 GCF_001728945.1 Pseudomonas sp. ENNP23 | reverse complement strand
CCGCGAGTGGGAGTACTGCGTGCAGTACCGCGAGACCAGCTTCGAGTTCGTCAGCCGACTGATGGAGCAGGAAGGCATCTACTACTACTTCCGCCATGAGCAGTCGCGCCATGTGCTGGTGCTCTCCGATGCCTACGGCGCCCACACCACCGCCCCCGGCTATGGCTCGGTGCCCTATTACCCCCTCGAAGACCAGATGCGCGAGCGTGACCACGTCTACGACTGGCACCTGGCGCAGGAAGTGCAGCCCGGCTCCCTGGCGCTCAACGACTACGACTTCAAGCGTCCCAGCGCACGCCTGGAGGTGCGTTCCAGCGTCAGCCGCAGCCACAGCAACGCCGACCATCCGCTCTACGACTACCCCGGCGAATACGTGCAGACCGGCGACGGCGAGCAGTACGCACGCAACCGCATCGAGGCCATCCAGACCCAGTACGAGCGCGTGCAACTGCGCACCAACGCGCGCGGCCTGGGTGCCGGCCACCTGTTCAAGATGACCGGCTACCCCCGAGACGACCAGAACCGCGAGTACCTGATCATCGGCGCCCGCTACGCGGTCAGCCAGGAAGCCTACGAGACCGGTTCCGGTGGTGATCTGCAGTACGACAGCGACCTGGAATGCATCGACGCCGGGCAAGCTTTCCGGCCGATGCCGACCACCATCAAGCCCATCGTCCAGGGCCCGCAGACCGCCATGGTGGTCGGGCCCAAGGGTGAGGAGATATGGACCGACCAGTACGGCCGGGTGAAGGTGCATTTCTACTGGGACCGGCACGACCAGTCCAACGAGAACAGCTCCTGCTGGATTCGCGTCTCCCAATCCTGGGCCGGCAAGAACTGGGGCCACATCCAGATCCCGCGCATCGGCCAGGAGGTGATCGTCAGCTTCCTCGAAGGTGACCCGGACCGTCCGATCATCACCGGCCGCGTCTACAACGCCGAGCAGACCGTGCCCTACGACCTGCCCGCCAACGCCACTCAGAGCGGGATCAAGAGCCGCTCCAGCAAGGGCGGCACACCGGCCAACTTCAACGAGATCCGCATGGAGGACAAGAAGGGCGAGGAGCAGCTCTTCATCCACGCGGAGAAGAACCAGGACATCGAGGTCGAGAACGACGAGACCCATTGGGTCGGCCACGACCGCACCAAGACCATCGACCACGACGAAACGGTGCACGTGAAGCACGACCGCACCGAAACGGTGGACAACAACGAGACCATCACCATCGGTGTCGACCGCACCGAGCAGGTCGGCAACAACGAGACCATCACCATCGGCGTCAACCGCACCGAGAGCGTCGGCAGCAACGAGAGCATCACCATCGGTGCCAACCGCACCGAGAGCGTCGGCAGCAACGAGACCATCACCATCGGCAGCAACCGCACCGAAAGCGTGGGCGCCGACGAGCGCATCACCATCGGTGCCAACCGCACCGAGAGCGTCGGCAGCAACGAGACCATCACCATCGGCAGCAACCGCACCGAGAGCGTGGGCAGCAACGAAAGCGTGGACATCGGTGCCAACCAGACCACCAGCATCGGCAGGAACGAGTCCCGCAGCGTCGGCCAGAACCGCAGCACCAGCGTGGGCCAGAGCGACAGCCTGGACGTGGGTAAGCACTTCTCGCTCAATGCCGGCGACTCCATCACCCTGGTCACCGGCTCCGCCAGCATCACCATGAAGAAGGACGGCACCATCGTCATCAGCGGCAAGAACATCACCCTCGACGGCTCCGGTGCGATCAACGTCAAGGCCAGCAAGAACGTCGTGGTGAAAGGCCAGAAGATCCTGCAGAACTAGGCCCTGCGGCCAGGGAGTAGCACATGACAGTCCACACCCACACCCCGGCTGCCACCCGCCTCGACGGCGTGGTGATCGGCGTCCTCCTCGATGTCCCCGAGGCATCCAGCCCCGTGGTGGCCTTCGCCGGCTGCCCATCGGAAACCGGCATCGCCGCGACCACCACCGCCGTGCTCGCCCGCGATGACATCGGCACCCAGGTGGCGCTGATGTTCGTCGGCGGCGACCCGTCCCGCCCGCTGGTCATCGGCCGCATCCAGCGCCTGCCGGAGACCCGCCAGGCACCAGCGGTGGCCCACATCGACGGCGAACGCCTGGAGTTCTCCGCCGAGCGCGAGATCGTCCTGCGCTGCGGCAAGGCCAGCATCACCCTGACCCGCGAAGGCAAGGTGCTGATCAAGGGCGCCTACCTTTCCAGCCGCTCCTCGGGCGTCAACCGCATCAAGGGCGGTTCGGTGCAGATCAACTGACAGAGCCGCGCCCATGGAATTGCTCAACGCCACCCGCCTGATGGTTGCCTACACCCAGGGCCTGGCCCCGGATGGCCGGGAATCCCTGGTGGTGGTCGCCAAGGGCACCTTCGACCTGCCCCTGGACGGCCGCGAGGCGAGCCTGGCCGAGGTCCAGCGCCCGCTGCTGATGGCCGACGAATACGTCGGCGAACCCGGCCTCTCGGCACCGCGCCAGGAAATGGACTTCGCCCCGGTCAAACCCTTCTGCGACGTGCTGGTGATGGGCAAGGCCCATGCACCCAACGGGCGCCCCGCCACCCAGATCACCGCCGGCATCCGCGTCGGCCGGGTCAGCAAGGCCTTCAGCGTGCTCGGCCCCCGCCAGTGGGTGCCCGGTGCCCTCGGTGCGGCCCCGGGAGCCCCGCAGCCCTTCATCGAGCAGGACATCGGCTACGCCCACGCCTTCGGCGGAAGCCACGCCATGGCCGACCGCCCCGACTTCGCCGACAGCTACCTGGCCAACCCGGCCGGCCGCGGCTGGTACCCGAGGAGCGCCAGCACCGCCGACATCGTCGGCATGCCCATGCCCAGCACCGAAGCCCTCGGCCAACCCATCGACAGCCCCCACGGCGACTTCACCCCCATGGCCCTCGGCCCCATCGGCCGCCACTGGCAGCCGCGCATCGGCCACGCCGGCACCTATGACGACGCCTGGCTGGCGGACCACTTCCCCTTCCTGCCGCCGGACTTCGACACCCGCTACTACCAGGCCGCCCCGCCGGACCAGCAGACCGAGTACCTGCAGGGCGGCGAGGACGTGCTGCTGCTCAACCTCACCCAACAGGAACGCGCCGGTTTCAAGGTGCCGAGGATGCAGGTGCCGGTGACGTTCTTCCTGAAGAAGGGTGGCCACGAGACGATGCAGGCGGTGATCGACACGCTGGTAGTGGACACCGACGCCGGCCAGGTGGAGATCACCTGGCGTGCGAGCCGGGCGTTGAGGCGGAACATGTTCGAGGTGGAGCAGTTGCTGGTCGGTTCACGTTCCCGTGCATGGTGGCGGGCGCGAGAGCTTGGCAAGACCTACTCCCCCTCCCTGGCCATGCTGCGGCACAAGGAAGGCAATCCGTGATGCAGGCACTCGTTATCAAGGGCGTCGGGATGGTCACGGCTGTCGGCCATGACGCCCTGTCCACCTGTGCAGCGATACGCTGCGCCATCGACAACTTCCAGGACACCCGTTTCCTCGACAAGGGCGGCGAGTGGCTGGTCGGCTCCAGTGTGCAGCTCGAAGAGGCCTGGCGCGGCCAGACCAAGCTGGTGAAGATGGCGGCCAGGGCCATTGCCGAAGCAATCGCCTCCACGCCTGGCCTCGATCCCTCGAAGACCCCGTTGCTGCTCTGCATTGCCGAAGAAGACAGGCCCGCCCGACTCGCCGACCTCGGCCCGCGCCTGATTCGCGGCATCCAGAAAGAGCTGGGGGTGGAGTTCCACGCCGGTTCGAGCTTCATCGCCCGCGGCCGTGTCGGTGCGGCGGTGGGGCTGCTCAATGCGCGCAAGCTGATCCATGAACTCGGCCACCGCCATGTGCTCATCGCGGGCGTCGACTCGTTTCTCAACGCCCCGGTCATGGAAGCCTATGAACGACGGGATCGCCTGCTCACCAGCCTCAACTCGAACGGTTTCATCCCCGGAGAAGGCGCCGCTGCGGTGAGCCTCTGCGCCCCGGTCGCGGACGACCACCCCCAACTGCTCTGCACGGGTCTGGGGTTCGGCATGGAGCCTGCCACCGTCGAGTCGCTCGACATGCCCCTGCGCGCGGATGGCCTCACCCAGGCCTTGCGCGCCGCACTGCAGGAATCCGGTTCCAGCATGGAGTCCTACGACTACCGCCTCACCGACCTCTCGGGGGAGCAGTACTACTTCAAGGAAGCGTCCCTCGCACTCAGCCGCAACCTGCGGGTACGCACGGAGTTCTTCGACCTCTGGCATCCCGCCGACTGCATAGGCGAATGCGGCGCGGCGATAGGCCCGGCGCTGTTGGTGCTGGCGCACGCTGCCAGCCGCAAGGGCTACAGCCCCGGCAACAACATCCTCTGCCACTTGGGCAACGATGCCGGCCAGCGAGCGGTCGCCCTGCTGAGCTATCAACATGTGAGGGCTGCCTGATGGCCAACCAGGTCTACGCGAACAACATGGAGGTCTCGTGCAAGGCAGCCGACGGCAAGTCCGTGGCCTGCTTCCCCGACGTCTGTTTCACGCCCCCACAGGCACCTCCCACCCCCACCGGCGTGCCCATCCCCTACCCCAACACCGGGATGGCCAAGGACACCACCAACGGCACCCGGACCATCAAGATCTCCGGCCAGGAAGTGATGCTCAAGAACAAGAGCTACTTCAAGACCAGCTACGGCGACGAGGCGGGTTGCGCCCCCAAGAAGGGCGTGGTCACCAGCAAGATCAAGGGCAAGGTCTACTTCACCGCCTGGTCGATGAACGTGAAGTTCGAAAGCCTCAACGTCGTGAGGATGATGGACCTGACCACCCACAACCATGCCTCCTTCCCCGGCAACACACCCACCTGGCCCTACATCGACGAAGTGGCCACGGGAGCACCGGGCAAGGGTTGCGAGGAGGAGCGCAAGAACGTCAAGGACAAGTGCTCCGGGGACCACGACAAGGACTGCAAGGACGATGCCTGTCAGAACGCCAAGAAATGCATGCTGGTGCCCTACACCGCTCGCGCGACGGAAAACCAGACGGGCTGCTGCGAAGGCGAGACCCCGCACCACCTCGTGGAAGTCCACTGCTTCACCGAAGCCGGCGGCAGAAAAGACAAGACCCGTCTGAGCGGCTTCAGCGCATACGACGATACGCGCGCGCCCTGCGTGTGCGTCACGGGGTCACGCTATACGGGCACCCACGGCAACATGCACGCCATCCAGAACACGGCCGAGAAAGGCTACATGGTGCCGGAGAGTGCCGGCGGCCCGAGGTCGCAGATGGGCGGCAAGGACGATGCCTGGAACTACGGCGCCGCGAAGAAGACCGGGATATTCGCCCACCAGAAGACCTTCCCCACCTCCGGCAAGGACGGCAAACCCTGTAGCGAAGCCTGCCTTGCCGCCCAGCTCGACAATTACCACAAGCAAGTGGGTGTAACTGACGACAAGACGCCGTTGCGCGCGGACCGTTCGCCGCTCAAGGACGAGCAGAAGGAATGGGGCGCCACGCAGCTCGAATCGATGGATGACGATTGAAGAGTGATGTGAACAGCATGAACAACGGAAACGTAACCTTTGCCAGGTGCTCGATAGTCAGGCGCGACCTGGTGTTCATCAGCGCCCAGGTCACCGAGCTGAACGAACGCAACGTCGATCACACCAAGGTGCTGCGCTGGAAGGACGGTGCCTTCGTGCACTTCATGATCGACTGGGCCACCACCGCGATCAGCGCGACGACGCCCCCCCTGACCTTGCTGTCGATGGGGCTCGATGGCGACATCCACGTCTTCCAGGGCTCCAACAGGAGCACCGAACGCATCGCCGGACCGGGTGATTTCGGCCCACTGCGCGACATGCGCCTGATCGCCGGCACGCACTATGCCGCGGGCATGCAACGTCAGGTCTACCGGCGCAACGACGACGGCAGTTGGCAATCCATCGCCGATGCCATCCTCAATCGCGAGGGCATCAAGGGCTTCAACGCCATCGACGGCTTCGCGGCGAACGAGCTGTACACCGTCGGCATGGATGGCGAAATCTGGATTTTCGACGGCCAGCACTGGCAGGCCCTGGAAAGTCCGACCTCCGTGGCCCTGCAGGGCGTGCACTGCAGCGAAGACGGTACCGCCTATGTCGTCGGCCAGGCGGGCGTCGTGCTCTTCGGCCGAGGGGACCAATGGGACTTCATCGACTTGAGTGACTTCAGCGAAGACCTGTGGGGGGTGCAGACCTTCGACGGGACGCTGTTCGTCGCGTCCTCCAGGGGCGTCTACCGGATCATCGACGGCGAGCTGAAGAAAGCCGATATCGGCTCGGCCGGCACGGGCTCGGCGTCCTACCTCACCAAGGGGGACGGCGTGCTCTGGTCCATCGGCAACCGGCACCTCGCCTATACCGCCGACGGCGAGCACTGGACGGTCGTGGATTATGACGATGCCAGCTACTGATACGCCCTTCGCCTTTTTCCCGGTGCTCTCCAGTGCGGTGAACGCATGAGCCAGCCTGTCTTGCGCGTCCTCGACCAACACGCCGAAGAAGCCGGCTTCCTCGCCAGCCTGCGCGACTACGCCGTGCGTGCGCCACATTACGACCTCAAGCACCTGCGCACCCTCGACAGCCGCATCGAAGCGCACCTGGACGGGTTGCTGATCGCCGGGCTCAAGGGGCTCGACCTGCTGCTCAAGGCGCTGTCGCCCCACGCCACCGGCGAAGTGTTCGCCGCCACGGCACTGGCCTTCATGGCCGGCAACGGCCCGGCGCTGTCGAGCCTCGCCGAGCACCTGCGCAAGGCGCCGGACGGCGAGCGTGGCTTCACCTCGGCGCTGGGCTGGCTGGAGTGGGCGACCGTCGAACCCTGGATCGAGCGCCTCCTGGCCTCGCCCGAGCCGCTGTTCCGGCGCATGGGCCTGGCGGCCTGCGGCATGCACCGGCGTGATCCCGGCCCGGCCTTGCTGGCCGGCCTCGCCCACAGCGACCCTGGCGTACTGGCACGCGCGGCGCGTACAGCCGGTGAACTGCGGCGGCGGGACCTGATGCCCGCCATCCGCGCCCACCGCCTGCACGACGACATGTCGCTGCGTTTCTGGGCCAACTGGGCCACGGTGCAGATGGGCGACGAGGAAGCCCTCGGCCCGCTGCGCCTGCTGGCAGAGCACCCCGGCCCGCTGCGCCTGCGGGCGTTGGGTGTGCTGCTGTGCTGGCAGCCCCGGGAGGCCAGCATCCAATGGTTGCGCGCATTGATGGGCGACCCCCGGCACCACCGCCTGGTGATCCAGGCCACCGGCCCCTTCGGTGATCCGGTGGCGGTGCCCTGGCTGATCCAGCGCATGCACGAACTGCCCCTTGCCCGCGCGGCCGGCGAAGCCTTCACCCTGATCACCGGGGCGGACCTCGCCGACCTGGACCTGGAGCTGCGCCAGGTCCCGGACTATGACGCCGGCCCCACCGATGAGCCTGACGACCCGAACGTGGACATGGACCCGGACACCGACCTCCCCTGGCCCGACCCCGCGCGCGTCGAGGCCTGGTGGCAGGCCAACCGCCCACGCTTCGCCAACGGCACGGCCTACCTGCTGGGCGAGCCCCTCAGCGAAGCGCGCTGCCTGGCCGTGCTGCAGAGCGGCTACCAGCGCCAGCGCGTGGCAGCGGCCAACGCCCTGGCGCGCTTCGTACCGACCCGCCCCGTCTTCCCCACCAGCGCCCCTGCCCTGCGGCAGCGTCAGTTGCTGGGCTGCTGACAGCCGATAATCGAACACTAAATCCCGGTGCGCCGCTGCGTCGGTGAGGCGTCGATTGACCGAATTAACCAGTTAGTACATTTTCCTCGCGCACGGTGGAAACCATCCCGTCGTGAATGACCTGGAGAATGAGATGCCCCCGATCGTCCTGGTGCTCAACGGCCCCAACCTCAACCTGCTGGGAACCCGAGAGCCCGCCACCTACGGCCACGAGACCCTGGCCGACATCGCCGACCAGTGTGCCCGCACCGCTACCGGGCTGGGCCTGACGGTGGACTTCCGGCAGACCCACCACGAAGGCCAGCTGATCGAGTGGATCCACGAAGCCCGTGGCCGCTGTGCCGGCATCCTGATCAACCCGGCAGCCTGGACCCACACCTCGGTGGCCATCCGCGACGCCCTGGCGGCGGTCGAGCTGCCGGTCATCGAAGTGCACCTGTCCAACGTGCACAAGCGCGAAGCCTTCCGTCACCACTCCTTCGTTTCCGCCATTGCCGTGGGCGTCATCTGCGGCCTTGGCAGTCAGGGCTACAGCCTGGCACTCCAGCATTTCGGCCAACTGCTCAACACCAAGTGAATGCCATGTCCAACCCGTCCGATTCCGTACTCGCCGGCCTGATCGGCGCCGGCATCCAGGCTTCCCGCACCCCTGCCCTGCACGAGCACGAGGGCGATGCCCAGGGCCTGCGCTACCTCTACCGGCTGATCGACCTCGATGCCCTCAGGCTGGACGCCAGCGCCCTCCCCGACCTGCTGCGCAGCGCCGAGCAGATGGGTTTCACCGGGCTGAACATCACCTTCCCCTGCAAGCAGGCCATCCTCCCGCTGCTGGATGAGCTGTCCCCCGAAGCCGCCGGCATCGGTGCGGTGAACACCGTGGTGCTGAAGGACGGCCAGCGCGTCGGCCACAACACCGACTGCCTCGGCTTTGCCGAAGGTTTCCGCCGCGGCCTCCCCGGCGTGCAGCACCGCCAGGTGGTGCAGATGGGCGCAGGCGGTGCCGGCTCTGCCGTGGCCCAGGCCCTGCTGGCCGAAGGCGTCGAGCGCCTGACCCTGTTCGAGGTGGACGCTGCCCGTGGCCAGGCCCTGGTGGACAGCCTCAACCAGCATTTCGGCCCCGGCCGCGCCGCCCTGGGCGGCCATCTGCCCAGCGCCATGGCGGAGGCCGACGGCCTGGTGAACACCACCCCCATCGGCATGGCCAAGCTGCCGGGTACACCGATGCCGGCCGAACTGCTGCGCGCCGACCTGTGGGTGGCGGAGATCGTCTACTTCCCGCTGGAGACCGAGCTGCTGCGCGACGCCCGCGCCATCGGCTGCCAGACCCTGGATGGCAGCACCATGGCGGTGTTCCAGGCGGTGAAGGCCTTCGAGCTGTTCAGCGGCCGCACGGCCGACGCCGACCGCATGATGGCGCACTTCGCCAGCCTGAACGGCTGAAACGAAACGGGGCGGCCAATGCCGCCCCGTTCATGTCGGTGAGATGCGTCAGGGCTGGGCGAGGAAGCGCAGTACCGACTCGCAGATCATCGCCTTGTGCCGCGCCTTCACCTGCTCGTCGGTGAGGTCGATCTCGAAGATCTGCCCGAAGGTGTTGCGGTTGGACACCCGGTAGAAGCAGAACGAACTGATCAGCAGGTGCAGGTCCAGCGCCTGGATGCCCGGCCGGAACGCTCCCTCGGCCTGGCCGCGCTGGATGATCTCGCCCATGGCATCGAGGATGGTGCTGCTCATGGTGCGGATGGTCCTGGACTGCCGCACGTACTCCCCGTAGTGGATGTTCTCGATGCAGACGATGCGCACGAAATCCACGTTGCGGTCGTGGTGGTCGAAGGTGAACTCAACCAGTCGCTGGATCGCCTCGCGGGGCGGCAGTTCGGCCAGGTGCAACTGCGCCTCGGTGCCACGGATATCGCCGTAGAGCTTCTCCAGCACCTCCAGGTAGAGCTGCTCCTTGCTGCCGAAGTAGTAGTAGATCATCCGCTTGGAGGTCTGCATGCGTTCGGCGATGGCGTCGACCCGGGCGCCCGAGAGCCCCTGCTGGACGAACTCGACGATGGCCGCCTTGAGGATGTCCTCGCGGGTCTTCTCGGGGTTGTTCTTGCGTCCTTTGCGGGGGGCGTCGGCGGGGGTGTCTGGCAGTTCTGTCGTTATTGTCATGGGGGGCTCGCGGCCTGCGGAAACCGGCCGATTATGGGCGGCGCGCTCCGGAGGGGGAAGCCTGGCGCACGCGGCGCCAGGCCACCCGTGTCAGAGCCTGGCCTTCACCGGCGCGCCGCTGCGGGCCTTGGCCATGGCCGCCAGGCGCACCGCCACGTTGGCCGCTCCGTAGCCGGCGTAGCCGTTGCGGCGCTGCAGGACCTCGAAGAAGAAGCGCCCCTCGAACGGCTCGGTGTACACATGAAACAGCTCGCCGCCCTGGGCGTCGCGGTCGTAGAGCACGTTGTAATAGGCCAGTTCGCTGAGGAATTCGTCATCGAAATCGAAGCGCGCGGCCAGGTCGTCGTAATAGTTCAGCGGAATGTCCAGCAGCGGTACCCCCGCCTCCTTGGCCCGGCTCACCTCGGCAAAGATGTCCTCGCAGGCGAAGGCGATGTGGTGGGCACCCGAGCCCCGATAGCTGGAAAGCGCGTGGGAGATGGCGGTGTTGCGGTTCTCCGAGATGTTCAGCGGCAGGCGGATGCTGCTGCAGCGGCTGCGCAGCGCCTGGCTCTTCACCAGGCCGTATGGGTCCGGCAGCACCATCTCGTCGTCGGCCTCGAAGTCCAGCACGCTCTTGTAGAACAGCACCCAACTGTCCAGGCCGTCCGCTGGCAGCGCCAGGGCCATGTGGTCGATGCGCTGCAAGGCGCCGCTCTGGGTGGTGCTGGCATCGAGCACGAAGTCGCTGTCGTAGATGGACTGCCCCGCCGGAGCCTGCTCCACCAGGTACAGCAGGCTGCCGTCGGGGGCTCGCACAGCGGGGATTTCCCGCTCGTTGGGCCCCACCAGCCCACGGAACGGCTGACCCCGGTACTCCCGGGCACGCTCCAGGGCGGGGCTGCTGTGATCCACCCGCAGCGCGATGGCGCACAGCGAAGGACCGTGGGCCTCGAAGTAGCCATGGGCGAAGGAATAGGGCTCGGCATTGAGCACGATGTTGATGTCCCCCTGGCGCAGCAGGCTCACGTCCTTGGAGCGGTGCCGTCCGGCACGGGCGAAGCCCAGGCGCTCCAGCCAGCCGGCGAGCTTCGCGCCCTGGGCCTCGTCCACGGCGAATTCGAGGAACTCCACCCCGGCGTAATGGCTGGCCGGCGGCGGTGCAACGAGCATGTCGAGGTTGGCCGGCGGTACCGGGTCCTTCTGCAGCAGCGCGCGGGTCTTCTCCTCCAGGTAGAGCAGCGAACGCAGGCCGTCCGCCGCATTGGCACGGGGCGGCGCAGCGCGGAAACCGTCGTTGAAGATCTCCAGGGACAGCGGGCCGGTGTAGCCGCTGCGCAGGATCGACGCCAGGAAGCCCGGCAGGTCGAATTCGCCCTGCCCCGGAAAGCAGCGGAAGTGCCGGCTCCACTCCAGCACGTCCATGTTCAGCAGCGGCGCATCGGCCATCTGCACGAAGAAGATCCTGTCCCCCGGAATGTCGGCGATGCCGCTCGGGTCCCCCTTGATCGACAGGGTGTGGAAGCTGTCCAGCAACACCCCGAGGGCCGGGTGATCGGCCTGGCGGACGATGTCCCAGACCTGCTGCCAACTGTTCACGTGGCGGCCCCAGGCCAGCGCCTCATAGCCGATGCGCAGGCCGCGCGCGCCGGCCCGCTCGGCCAGCAGGCGCAGGTCGTCCACCAGGATGCGCTCGTCCGCCAGGGCATCGGCCTGGACGTTGCTGCACACCAGCACCAGGTCCGTGCCCAGCTCCTGCATCAGGTCGAACTTGCGCTCGGCGCGGTCGAGGTTCCTCTGCAGGCGCTCGCGGCGGCAGCCCTCGAAGTCACGGAACGGTTGGAACAGGGTGACGGCCAGTCCGAGGTCCGCGCACATCTGGCGGATTTCCCGCGGGCTGCCGGCGTAGTACAGCAGGTCGTTCTCGAAGATCTCGACGCCATCGAAACCGGCGGCGGCGATGGCTTCGAGTTTTTCCGGCAGGGTACCGCTCAGGGAGACGGTGGCAATGGAACGCTGCATGTTCAGCTCCTGGTAAAGGTGCCGGCACGGGGGCCAGCGGCGGACCCGGGTCGCTGCGTGAACGCACGCAAAACCCCTTCGTTCTTGTGGCCGGATGGATTATTCGCGCGTAAAGTCAGCGCCTCAATCAAAATGTACGAACTGGTTAGTTTTGTGTTCGATCACCGAACAGAAGGCCGGTAATCGAATTGACGCTTTTTCGATCACTGCGCAACATGCCGCCCATGTCGCAGGTCTCCCCGCCGGTCGGCGCCTCTGCCGAACCCGCCGCCCGGCTGGCCCTGCGATGGCCTACACGCGTCACGACATAACAATTTCAAGAACGGGTACCTGCTCATGCTCACCTGCGTCCTGCACCCCCGCTGCATCCCTTGCACCCCGGCCCTGCCCCGCCCAGCGCGACCCGCCGAGCCCGTCTGACCCCGCATCCCCGACACCGAGAATGGCCCTGACCGGACGTCTCCCGACGCGCCGGCCACGACCCGACTCCGCCCCACTGCGTGCGTGCCGCCCCGGACCTGTCCAAGGGCGAAGCGCAGGGGGCGACAGCACAATAAAAACGGAGACAACGATGGCGACTTCCTCCTCGAACCAGGCCAAGAAAGCGACGGCCAGCGGCTGGATCGGCTCCGCCCTGGAGTACTACGACTTCTTCATCTACGCCCAGGCCGCAGCCCTGATCTTCCCGCAGATCTTCTTCCCCAACAGCGACCCCAAGATGGCGATCATCGCCTCCCTGGCCACCTACGGCGTCGGCTACCTGGCCCGCCCCGTCGGTGCCTTCGTGCTGGGCCACTGGGGCGACACCCGGGGCCGCAAGAACGTCCTGCTGCTGTGCATGTTCCTGATGGGTCTCTCCACCATGGCGGTGGGTCTGCTGCCGACCTACCACGACATCGGCATCCTCGCGCCCATCGCCCTGGTGATCCTGCGCCTGGTGCAGGGCTTCGCCGTGGCCGGCGAGATCTCCGGCGCCAGCTCGATGATCATGGAGCACGCCCCTTTCGGCCGGCGCGGCTACTACGCCAGCTTCACCCTGCAGGGCGTGCAGGCCGGCCAGGTGATGGCCGCCGCCGTGTTCCTGCCGCTGGCCTACTTCATGCCCAGTGATGCCTTCAACGAATGGGGCTGGCGCATTCCCTTCCTGATGAGCGCGTTCGTGCTGGTGGCCGGCTTCATCATCCGCCGCGAAGTCCACGAGACCCCGGCCTTCGTCCAGGAAGAGAACCAGCAGAAGGTCGCCAAGTCGCCGGTCGCCGAAGCCTTCCGCCACAGTTGGAAGCACATGGTGCTGGTGATGTTCATGGCCCTGATGAACGTGATCCCGGTGGTCGCCACCATCTTCGGCGCCGCCTATGCCGTGCAGCCGGCCTATGGCATCGGCTTCGACAAGAGCGTCTACCTGTGGATCCCGGTGGTGGGCAACATCGTCGCCGTGCTGGTCATCCCCTTCGTCGGCAACCTCTCCGACAAGATCGGCCGCCGCCCGACCATGATCACCGGCTGCCTGGGTTCCGGCCTGCTCGCCTTCGGCTACCTCTACGCCATCAGCATCCAGAACGTGCCGCTCGCCTTCGGCCTGTCGATCCTCATGTGGGGCATGGTCTACCAGGGCTACAACGCGGTGTTCCCGAGCTTCTACCCGGAGCTGTTCCAGACCCGCTACCGCGTTTCCGCCATGGCCATCGCGCAGAACATCGGCACCATGCTCACCGCCATGCTGCCGGCCCTGTTCGCCGCCGTCGCCCCGCCCGGCTCGGACAACATCCCGGTGGTGATCGGCAGCCTCGCCTTCCTCATCACCTGCGTCTGCGCCCTGGCCGCCTACCTGGCACCGGAAACCCATCGCCTGGCCATGGACGACCTCGGCAAGCCCGACGCCCAGCCGATGGACAAGCAGCAGTACGAGGCCACCCGCCAGGGCAGCCTGCGCACCACCGGCTGAGCCTGCACCGCTGCATCCAGGCCCCCGCAGGGGGGCCTTGTTCGTTCCAGCCGGGACGGTGTGGAACCTGCCCCGTCAGAACCAGTCCCGCCGCTCCTCGAAGGCGGCACGCACCAGGGCGACGATGCGCTGCACCTCGTCGCGCTCGCTGGCCTCGCTGCGCACGGCGAGCCAGGCGTTGAGGGTCATGGGCTGAGGGAACAGCGCCGGCAGCGCCAGCAGGTTCTTGTCGATCATCGGGACGTAGTGCGGCAGCAGCCCGATGCAGGCGCTCCACTGGATCATCTGCCGCTGCACCTCGTAGGCGTTCACCCGCGTCACCCCCGAGCGGCGCGCGGCGATGGCATCGTTCCACGGCGCCAGGGCTGCCAGGCCTGACTGGCCGCTGAGGTCCACCAGCATGTAGTCCTCCAGCTCCAGCAGGCTGCGCGGTCGGCTGCTTTCCCGCGAGTAACGCTTGGCCACGTGGGGCAGGTAATCCAGCGGGGCCAGGCAGGCGAGCGTGTCACAGGGGAACCCGGGATCGGGGGGCGGTCCTTCGGGGGCCAGCCAGACCTGCACGTCCACATCGGCCGCGGGGGCGCTGGTGCTGTCCAGGCGCAGCAGGTCCAGGCGCACCCGCGCATGCTGGCGCAGGTAGGCCAGCAGGTCGCGCCCGAGAATGTCGTGCAGCAGGGTCTCGGCCACGGCGATGCACACCCGGGGCTGATCCTCATGCTGCGGCCGGGGCAGGTCGAGCAGCTCCAGGCGTGCGCTGAACAACTGGCGCAGACGGCGCCCCTCGGGGCTGAGTACCACGGTGTTGCCCTGGTGCACGAACAGCGGCTGGCCGTTCCAGGCGGCCAGTTGCGCCAGCTTCTTGCGCAGCAGCGTGGGCTTGATGCTGAGGCTGCGGGCCGCCTGCATGAAGCACCCGCAGCGGGCGGCGGCGAGAAAGCAGCGCGCGGCCTCGTGGTCGAGCCCCGGCAGCGCCGGGTCCAGCGGTGTTTCCTCCAGGCCGGGGGCGTGCACCGGCCCGGCGCCTTCCTGCAATGTCATGGCACCTCCTCCCTAAGGAATCCTCGGCGCGCCGGGCGATGGCTCGCGCGCCGGTCGTGGCCGGTACCTCCCTGTCCGGCCCGTCCCGCTCAGTGCGCAGTCTCCAGCGCCTGACTGATCTGTGCTCCGTCGATGCTCAGGGTGCCGGCGTTGACCAACCCATCCAGGTAGGCCCGGGCCACCTGCTGCTGGCGTTGCGCACGCAGCGCATCGCGCAGGCGCCCGCGCACCTCGTCGAGGGTTGCCGTGCGCGACGGCTGGGCCTCCAGCACCCGCAGCACGTGGTAGCCGTCCTGGCTGCGCACCGGGTCGGACACGGCCCCCGGCTTCAGCTCCAACAGCACCTGGCGCATGGCCGGCTGGTACTGCTGCAGCGGCTGGAGGCCGCTGTCGCCGCCCTGCTCCGCCGATGCCCGGTCCTCGGAGTGCTGCCGCGCCAGGGCGGCAAAGTCGGCACCCTCGGCCCGCGCACGGCGCGCCAGGTCCTGGGCCTGCTTGCGCACCTGCTCTTCGCTGCGCTCCGGCCCCACCGCCAGGAAGATCTGCGCCACCCGCAGCATCGGCGGGGTGGTCCAGTTGGCCTTGCCGGCGTCATAGGCGGCCTGCAGTTCGGCGTCGCTGGGGTAGCCCTCCGGCACCTGGCTGACCGCCTCCAGGTAGGTGCGCAGCAGCACCTGCTCGGTGGCGGCACGGGTCATGCGGCGGATTTCCGGGCGGTCTTCCCAGCCCTGGGCCTCGGCCTGCTGCAGCAGTGCCTTCTCGGCCAGGCGACCGCGTATCCAGGCCTCCAGCGCGGGGCGGTCCTCGCGCAGTTGCTCGCGGCTTTCCGCTGGCAGTGTCGCCAGCAGTGCGGTCAGCTCATCCGCCTCCAGCGCCAGCGCGCCAAGGCGCGCGACGGCCGCGCGCGACGCCACCGGCGCCGCTGCCACCTGCACTGCCGACTGCACGGCGGCCTCCGGCGGTGAGCCGGGGCGCAGCCCCAGCACCACCCCGGCCACGCTCGCGGTCAGGGCCACGCCACCCAGGCCCCACAGGGCTCCACGCCAGGCCATGGGTCAGGCCTCGGCCGCTTCGGCAGCGGGCTCGGCCTCGACGGCCGGCTCGGGATGGCGCGTGGCGCTGTCGCGGCTGAAGTCACGCAGGTAGACGATGAGCTCCTGCAGCAGGTGGTCCCACAGCTCCAGTTGGCCACGCAGGTGCTGCGGGCTGATGCCGGCGGCCACCAGGGCATCCATCTCCAGCACGAGGAAGTCACCCTGGCGCGACAGACGTGCGAAGCGCCGGGTGGCGTTCCACACCTCGGTGAGGCCGGCGGGCAGTTCGCCCTGGATGCGCAACGCGCAACTGAAGCAGTAGTCCAGGTAGGCGCCCTCCTCCCGCGCCAGGTTGCCGAAGCGCACGGCGAAGCCGATGCCCTGGCTGGCGCTGAGCAGTTGCACGATACCGCCCTGTTCGGTGCGGTTGACGCGGTAGCCGGCTTCGCGCAGGCAGTCGCCGAGCTGGTCGGGGGTGATGCTCTGGATCAGGTCCTGGGTGTTCATGCTGTCACTCCTGTGTAGGGGGGGCGCCGGCCCGTGCCGACGCCATGGGGTTCAGGGTTTGGGGGCCAGGGCGGCGTCGAACTGGGTGTCGTAGAGGCGGTCGCCGTAGGACTGCGCCAGCTCCTCGAACTTCACCCGCGCGCGGCTGGCGAAGGGCTGGCGCAGCTTCACCACGTCCGCCACGTCGATGCGCTCGTAGGCGTCGAGCACCTCGCGGGCCACCTGGTACATCTCGCGGTTGCGGGTGGTGCACTGCTGCAACTGCTCGTCGCGGGCGGCCAGATCGCCGGTCAGTTGCACGCGGGCGGCCTCCACGCCGCGGGCGCGCGTCAGCAGCTCCTCGTAGGCCTGCTTGAACTTGCCCACCTGCTCATTGCTGGCAGCCACCTGGGCCTGGGCCGCTTCGTGCAGGGCCGCCTGCTGCCCGGCCAGTTGCTCGTTCTGCTGGCGGGCCTTGGCCAGCTCCGCCTCCAGGCGCTTGATCTGCGCCTGGGCGGTGCTGAGCTGGTTTTCCGCCGCACTGCGGGCGGCAGCCGCCTGGGCCTGCTCGCTCTGCAGCGCCTGCAGTTGCTGGGTGGTGCTGCGCAGTTGGGTACGCAGGCGCTCTTCCATGCCTTCGGCGTAGGCCCCGCTGCTGCTCAACAGGGCCAGGCCAAGGGCCAGGGCGGATCGGGATCGGGTGTTCATGGCGCTCTCCTTTGCGACGCGCACTAGAAGCGCGTGTTGACCTCGAATTGCAGGACGTCGATCTCGAAGGGCGCGCCGTAGACCTCTTCCGCGCTCAGCCAGCGGGCACTGCCGTAGACGTTCTCGGCGAAGCCGTAGTTGGCGCCGACGAACCAGCCCTTGGCGTTGGTGCCACCCAGGTGGAAGGACGAGTCGTTGAAGCCGTCGGGCAGTGCGTCCGGCTCGATGCGCTTGTAGCCGGCGTAGAGGTTCCAGTCGCCGTGCTTCTTCAGGTCCAGCGCGTTGCCCAGCACGAACTGCAGCATCCAGGCGGTATCGCCGCTCTGGATGTTGCCGTTCTCGTCGACGTTGTTGGCCAGCCGGCCCGCCGAGCGCTTGTTCATCTCGCCTTCGTCGTAGGCCAGGTTGCGCACGTAGTGGGCCTGGCTGCGCAGCTTGAAGCCGTCGAACAGCGCGGTGTCCCAGACCAGGTTCAGGTCCACCAGGTTGAACTCGGAGGCCAGGCCGACGAACTGCGGCTCGGGCGTGGTGGTGGGCCGGGTGGGGTCGGGGGTGATGTTGCGCAGCAGCATCAGGGTGTTGCCCTTCTGCATGAAGGCCGGGCGCGACTCGTCGGTGTCGCAGGCCGGGGCGCCGTTCCATGGGGTGCAGGGGCTGGAGCGCTGGCCCTCGATGTCGTCGAAGCGGTAGTAGGCCAGTGCGGCCTTCAGGCTGTTGTCCGCGTCGGGTTGCCAGCGGGCGCCGATCTGCGCGCCGTAGAGCCAGTTGGTGTCGCTCTCCACCTTGTCGAAGCCGCTGCTGGTGGTGGCGGTGTCGGAGGTGTACTCCACCGGGAAGGCGCCGACGGTGCCGAACAGCCCCAGTTCGCTGTCCAGGGGCTGCTGGAAGTTCGCCGCCAGGCCATCGAGGTTGAGGTCGCCGGAGTACAGCAGGTCGGTGGTCATGAACGGGTTGGGCATGCGCCCGCCGGTGAAGGACAGGCGCTCGTCGGGCTTGTAGGTGAGGTAGCCCTGGTCCAGCCACACGTCCTTCTTGGCGAAGCCGCCGCCCAGGGTCTGGGTGGTGGACACCGGCCCGCTGTCGGAGCCGGTGGCGATGCGCAAGGCGGCACTCCAGGACGGTGACAGCGTGGCCCGCAGCCCCAACCGGGCGCGCAGCCGCAGCAGATTCTCGCGGTCCTCGCGGCTGTTGAGCAGCGGAGGCAGTTGGGTGTTGCTGCGCGGGTTGACGTCGTAGGGGCCCTTCTCGTTGAGGCGCGCGTAGTCGATCAGGCGGTCGCTGTTGTTGCTGGAGAAATAGCGCGACTCGCTGCGCAGGCGCATGTCGCCCTCCAGGCTGATGCGCGAGGCCCAATCGGGGAAGGTGTTGGGCGCGGCCCAGTTCTCCTTCTTCGCCTGGGCCATCACCTCGGCCTTCACCTCGTCGCGGATCTGGTCGCGGACGATGGCCGGCACGTACTGCACGCGCACCTCCCCCGGTGCACCGGGCGCAGGCGGTGCGGCCTGGGCGGCCGCCTGGCGGGCCTGCACGGCCTCGGCTTCGGCCTGGCGGATCAGCGCGTCGGCCTGGTCCTGCTTGAGCACCCCCTGCTGCACCAGCAGGCGGATCAGGTTGACGGTGGCGTTCTCCGAGGGCGTGGCCTGCGCCGAGGTGGCGGCCAGGCTGGCGATCACGGCGCCGATGCCCAGGGCCAGTCGGCTCATTCTGCGGATCATGGTTCTACTCCTGATGGCGTATTCGTCTCGCGGGCCCGATCAGCCGGGCCGGCGTCCTTGCAATGCGATGCGTACCGGCAGCGTCAGCGAAGCCGGCGGGCGCTCCAGGGGTGGCGCGCCACGCAGCACCGCCAGCACCTGCTGGTCGAGCGCGGGGTCGCCGCTGGAGCCGGTCAGCTCAGCGCGGGTGATGCGCCCGCTGGTGTCGATCCACACCTCGGCCTGCAGCCGGTAGGCCTGGGTGCGCAGGTCCGGGTCTTCGCGCAGCAGCTTCTGGAAGGCATACGCGAGGAACTGGCTGTAGGTGCCGTTACCCAGGCGCCCGCCGCCGCTGCCGGCCATGCCGCCGCCCTTGCCGGCGCCGATGTTGAAGGCGTCGGAACCGGCCTGGGCGTCGCCGTCCATCTGCATCGGGTTGGCCAGGTCGTCGGCGGGGGTCGGCGCCTCTTCCTGGGGCTTGACCTCCTCCGGCTCCGGGGTCGGCTCGGGCTCGGGCAGCTTCTCCTCCACCGGGGTTTCCGGCTCCGGCGGCTTCTCCGGCACCGGCGGCGGTGGTGGGGGTGGCGGCAGCGGGATGATGGCCGGGATCTTCGGCGCCTCCCGGCGCACCCCGCTCATGTCGTTGGCCCACAGCCAGAGCAGCCAGGCGAGGCCGGCGGCGACCAGCGCCCCCACGCCCCAGGCCAGCGGCCGGCGCCATCCCGGCGCGCTGCTGCGGACTTCGGCGAGCCCGCTCTCCGGGCCCTTGCTGGGAAAGGTGGTCATGGCTCAACCCTGCGGCTTGCCGGTGACCAGGCCCACCTGGGACAGCTCCAGGCGGCGCAACAGGTCCAGCACTTCGATGACCTTCTGGTACTGCACCGTGGCATCGCCACGGACGATCACCGGAAAGTCGGGGTTGAGCGCCTTCTCCGTGCGCAGCCGGTCCTCCAGCTCCGGCAGGGTCACCGGGTAGGCGTCGAGGAACACCTGGCCGCCGTCGTTCACCGAGATGGCCTTGGTCTTGGGCTGCGACAGGGAGATGGACGCGCTGGCCTTCGGCAGGTTGATCTGGATGCCGGAGACCTGGGCGGTGGCGGTGAGGATGAACATCACCAGCACCACCATGAGCACGTCCACCAGGGGCGTGATGTTGATGCTGTCGACGGCGCCGTCTTCATCGTCGTCATGGGCGCTGCTGAGGTTGGCCATGCTGCTCTCCTCAGGCGCTCAGGGGCGCAGCGCCGATGGCGTGGCCACGGCGGTGGGCCGCCTCGCTGAAGGTGCTCTCGCCGTGCACCTCCGCCAGGCGGGTGACGAACTCGTCGACGAACACCCGCATGTCCGCGTTGACCTCGCGGTTGCGGGTGGTCAGGCGGTTGTAGCCGAACAGCGCGGGAATGGCGACGAACAGGCCCATGGCGGTGGCCAGCAGCGCGGCGGCCATGCCGGGGGCGATGGCGTTGATGTTCACGTCACCGGCCATGGCCGTGCCGAGGAACACCACCATGATCCCCAGTACCGTGCCCAGCAGCCCGATGTAGGGACCGCCGGCGATGGCGTTGGACAGGGTCGACAGGCGCGAGGCCAGGGCCTGCCCCTCGCGGGTGCGCACCCCGTCCATGGAGGCGCGGATGGCCTCGATGGTGGCGGCGGAAATGGAGCCGGTGTCGGCGCCCTGGTCACGTCGGGTGCGGATCTCGCGCACCGCCACCTGATACAGGTGCCAGAGCGGCGAGTCCCCCAGGCGCTCGTGCAGTTGGCGGTCGTCGGCCAGCAGCTCCAGGCGCGTGCCGACCCGGCCGAACTGCTCGCGGAACGCCGCGTTGGCGCGCAGCACGCGGCCCAGGGTGCGGCTCTTGCGGATCATGATCACCCACGACTGGATCATCATCAGCACCAGCACGGCGATGATCACCCAGGCGTCTACCGGCACAGCCTTGAGCAGGAAGCCAAGGCTGCCGAAGCCGAAGCCGGACTGTTCCTCGTCCACGCCGTAGACCACCAGGCGCGACTCGGCACCCTGGGCGGTGGCATCGGCGAGGATCAGCGCCGCCGGGCGTGCCACCTTGGACAGGCGCAGCTCGTCGACGGCACCGGCGAAGGCCCCGAAGGTGGCCGGAACCGGCGCCTCGGGGGCAGCGCCTTCCGCTGCGACCGCCTCGCTCACCTCAGTCTGGCTGCCCGGCAGGTCCGCGCCGATGGCGATCACCGAGGCGAAGGCCGGCAGCGACAGCGCCAGGCTGCCGGACTCACGGCCGTTCACATACAGCCGCAGGGCACTGCCGTCGGCGCTCAGCGCCAGGTGCTGCCACTGCCCGCTGGCCAGGGCCTGGCCGGCCTGGGCGCGCTGGCCGTTGACCTCGACGAAGGGCACGCCCTGGGCCAGGCCCAGCAGCAGCGCATTGCCACCGTCGCGACGTGCCAGCAGCAGTTGCTCGCCGGCGGCCTGGTCGGCGCGTACCCAGGCGCTGAAGGTGAAGGCACCCCCGGCCGGCAGGGCCAGGGACGGGCTGGCCGGCAGCTGCAGCGGCTGGCCGTTGAGCTGGGCAGCGCGGCCGATCACCCCGTCGATGCTGCTGGCGGGTGCGGTCTGGGCGTGGTTGCCGTAGGCGGTAGTGTCGCGGGGCGGCGCGCCGACGGCGCCGTCGAAGTGGTAGACCAGGCTGTAGTCCGGGTCGAAGGTCAGTTGGCCGTTGCCGGTGGCCGGCGCCTTCGGGTTGCCGTAGTACATCCAGATGTCCTGGCGGTGGCCGCCCTCCACCTGGGGCACGTCCACCCAGATCAGTGCCATGCCCATCAGCGGGTCGAAGCTTTCCACCTGGTGGTTGAGCACGGTCTTGTCGTCGGCGGCGACGAAGCGGATGTCCGAGCCGTTCTCGTTGACCCCGTCGAAGGTGAAGTTGCCGGTGTGCAGGCGCACCAGCAATGGCGTGCGCCCGGCGGGCTGGTCGATGGCCGCGCCCTGGGGCGTGGTGTCGACGGTGATCTGCTTGCGGTAGAGCCAATCGTCCTGCCACCAGGCATGGGCGATCGCCGGGGCCAGGAGCCCGAGGCTGACGAGCGTGGTGAGTATCAAGCGGCGCATGGGGTCAACTCCAAGGGGTCAGAAGCTCGCCTGCACGCTGAAGTGCACGCGGGGGTCTCGTTTGCGGGTGTTCGGGCCGTCCTTCAGCGGGTAGGCCCAGTCGAGGCTGCCGGCCAGCCCGTGGGGCAGCGTGGCGCGGGTGCCGAGGCCGACGCTGGCCAGGCTGTAGCTGTCGTCCTGCTCCGGCAGCGCGTCCTGCAGGGACAACTGCGCGCCTTCGGCGAACAGGTAGAAGCGCCACTCGTCCAGGTGGCGGGCCACGCCCTTGCCCAGCAGCGGCGCCAGGGACGGCGTGCGCAATTCCTGGCCGAGCAACCAGCCGTCGTCGCCGGTGCGCTCGGCGGCCAGGTAGCCGCGCACACTGCTGGCACCGCCGGCGGAGAACTGCTCGTTGGAGACCAGCGGCCCGGAGGCCAGCTGGAACCCCAGGCGGCTGTGGCTCTGCCAGTCGTCGCCGAAGGTCAGGGTGTAGGTGGCATCGCCCTTGAACAGGGCAAAGCCCGGCTTGGCCCGGTAGCGCTTGTAGTCGAACGCCTCGTCGTCGCTGCCGTAGCCCAGCAGGCTGTGGGTGCCGGCCACCAGGGACAGGCCGAGGCTGAACTGCGAGCGCTCGGTGTAGCGGTAGCCGGTGTAGCCGAGGGTGATCGGCGCGTAGCGGATCGGCACCTGGTCCTGGCTGCCACCGAACTGCAGGGACTCCTCGAAGTCCTTGAACTCCACCCCCACCGACAGCGAGTGCGCCCAGGGCCCGACCGGCGGCACTGCGTAGGCCAGGGACACCCCGTAGGCGTGGCCCTTGCCCAGCACGTTGCTGCCGCCCAGGGTGGCCACGTTGCTGTCGGACTGGTAACCGGAGAGCTGCAGTGTCCAGCGGGCATCCAGCGGCGCGCTGTAGCTGCCGGACCAGACCTCGGCGTTGTCGCGGTCCTCCGGCGCGGTGAAGTAGGTCAGCGAGGCCGCGTGACCCCGCTGCCAGAGGTTGGTGTAGCCGAGGCTGACCACCGAGCGCAGCTTCTCGGTGTCGGCGCTGTAGTCGTTGTTCAGGCCGATGCTGGCCTGCCAGGGGTTCTTGTCCTCCACCTGCAGGTCCACGTCCATGGTTCCCGGCCGGCGCCCCTCGCGCACCACCGGCACCACCTGGCGCCCGGGGTTGCGGTTGGCAGCGGCCAGCTCGGCCTGGACCCGGCCGAAGTCCGGCACCTGGCCTTCCTGCAGGGCCGGCACCTCGTCGCGCACCGCCAGCGGCGAGTAGTGCTGGGCGCCCATCACCCGCACCCGGCCGACGCGGGTCTCGCTCACCTGCAGGTAGACCACGCCGCCCTCCACCTGCTGCTCCGGCAGCTCGACGAAGACCGACTGGTAGCCCAGGGCCTGGTAGCGCTGCTGCAGCGCGTCGCGGGCGCCCTCGATGTCGGCCAGGGTGCGTTGCGGGCCGAGGAACGGGTAGACCGCCGCCTCGATGTCCCGCGCCTGCAGCACGCTGTTGCCACGCACCACGTATTCGTTGACGTCGACCCGGCGCGCCGCACCCTCGCCCTCCTCCGTGCCCCGGGCCGTACCGGCCAGCAGCGCCAGAGCCAGGAGCGAAGGTGCGAACGGCACGCGGCCGTGGCGCAGGTGCCGGTTGAATGACTGAAGAACCACACAGCCCCCTCGTGAAATGGCGCCACGCTGGCGTGCGCCGTCCTGTGGGCGGGCCGTGCCTGGGGCCGGGCCACCCATGGTTGTCGTTGGTGTATCGGGCCTAGCGAGCGCGAGCCTGCGCCGCGTGACGGGCGATCCAGGTGTGCAGCTGGGCGAAGTTCGGGGTGAATTCCGGTGTGCTCATCAGCGACGGTGCGAACACCTCGCTGATGGCCCGTTCCAGCAGGCGGACGGCCTGGGCGTTGTCCAGCACCTCGCCGAGGTCACGGACGAAGGCGCTGAAGCCCCAGACCCGCTGGTTCAATTGCAGACCGACGAACCAGCGGAACAGCAGGTTGTAGTTGAGCTGCTCGTAGAGCTGCTTCTCGCTGGGCAGCGAATACAGCACCTGCAGCACCAGCGCCTGCAGCAGCGCCCGCAAGGGCACCTGCAGCTGACGGGTACGGGCCCAACCCTGCAACGCCTCCAGGGCCGGCTCCAGCAGCGCATCCAGTTGCGGCTTGAGCACCACCAGCGAGTGGCCCGGGGGGATGTAGCTGGACACCTCCTTGAGCGCGCTCTGCCAGTCCTCCTGGGACACGATCCACACCCAGGGCGCGCCGTAGCGATAGACCGAGACGGGCTTCTTGCGCGCCGCCTCGACGATCTTCGACAGGCGCTGGTCCAGCTCCTGCATCCCCACCTTCGCGAATCCGTCCATCTTCCCCATCGCCGTTGCTCCACTGCCTGGCCGGGGCCCGCAAACCCGCGGGCCGAAGTGGCCGCCTTCCGTAGCGGCCGATGTGGCGCGGCGTTGTCCTTGCCGTCGTCGTTCCACATTCCCTTGACCGGCGCCCGGCGAAGGCACCGAACTTTTGTCATCGAATCTTCATGAACGGCGACGGAAGGACGGGGTTTGCGGGGGTGGAAAGCGTCTGGAATGGGTATTACGGGGCGGTGGGGATCGCCTTCGCCTGGCAGATGCGGGAGCGGACGAGCACTGAAACGGCCCTGCGGAAATGAAAAGGCCCGGCTGATGCCGGGCCTCTTCGGGAAGACGTGAAGGGTTCAGTCGACGGTGCTCAAGCGGTCACGCTGCACTGCCTCGCGAGCCGCACGGAGCAGGTCATAGGCATCCGACAGCAACAGGTTGGCCGCCTCGGCTACGTTGGCCAGGTAACGCCCATCAGCACAGGAACCCTCCATGTACGCGAAGCTGGCCAGCAAATCGCGCGCGGCCATCAGGCGGTACTCGGCTGTTTCCTGGAGATCCAGATAGGACCGGCTGCCATCGAGCAAGAGAACGGAAGAACCGGAGGGGTTGGCGGAGAGCGGGCGCAGGTCAGAGTCAGTCATGGCAAAGACCTCCGCGGCTGCACAGATGGTTGGACGCGGATGAAGAAAAGACAGGCATATCGAGAGGGGCGCGAGTCATAACGCGATGCTCCTAGCGTGAGAAAAAAGCGCCTGCACTCGAATGGTAGGCGCCGGTACGCCTAGAGTTTTCGACCGGCCAAGGTCGGCTACGGGATTGACCGCAGCGGGCGGACTATAGGAGGCAGCAGGAAAGCTCGCAAGGGAAAAAAGAGCGGCAGTCGCCTGACGCCCTCGGAAAAGAGGTGAGTCGCCGCCATTAACTCAACAAAAAATCTTGCACTTCTACGGCCTCTACAGAGCCGTTGGTCACCAATACCCCTACACCCAGTTGAGAGTCAAAAACTGCATCAAATATGAAGCCGATCTGACGCACGCCGGGATCAAAGGGATACATGACCTTGATGCCTATCAGGGTAACCAGCTTCCCCATATCCCCAACCGAACTCACTTGAGGTGCTTTCTCATTTACCTCACACGCATCAAGGCACTCCCTGAACTCGCTCAACCTGTCGTTGTAGTAATTGAAAACGGCCTCTTCAACAGAGGAGCAGATGAAGGCCGAATCAAGAAGAAACTCCCTGTACGCAAGCCGCTGAGTCTCGGAAATCGGATCACCATCAAACGTCTGAACAACCAACTCCACCTCAGAGCGCTCTTGGAAGATCACCACCTCACATGAACCCGTCCAGACCCCATCAAACCTCAGCTCATCAAAGTCTTCATCCAAAACAATTTCCACGCTTTAAAACCTCCAGCAAAGACTCTCGACAGCACCATAGGCGCCCCCCGAATCTAACAGCAACCCATATTTAAAAAGCCAAGCAAAATACCCAACCTTGAACCTTTAAATCTCCAACAAATTACCAATCGATCATGAGGGCCGATATAGCTGAATCATCGAACCCCCAATCAGGCCGCCATCACTCTTCCCATTTCAGCCAAGATGGATCAACTCCTACCCAGAACCACCGACAACATAATAAAAACCCGATGAGCGCCAGCCCCAATCAGAACTCAGACAAGCAAGCCGCAATAGTCATGCATATATTCATCATACTCAGTGACACCCCAGACATGACCATCCAACTTATCTATATAAACAACTCCCCCCGCCCTTTCCTCTGAACCTCCCACCATTGAGAAGGCCCAGAACAACGGCGAATCATCGGCAACTCGCGCCCCTTCAAACGCCACACTCCGCCCCATTAGAGCGGCGTAATCCTTGGCCAAACAGAAAGCTTCTTCCCTGCTGATATTCGGATTTTCTCTATAAGCGACAGGGACGTTCATAGCCTCAAACCCGTTACGCCTCAACTCGACCACAAGGGTAACCAGCCTGATGCGCTCCACATTCACACCCAGATAGCCAGAGCCATAAATCCTGGCCTCACTGGAAAAACCTTTATCGAACACACTCAAAAACCTAAGATATTCGGAATGCACAGGCTGCTTAAGATATAAATCACAGATCACACTACCTCCCATATTTGTCACAACCGCCCCAACACATACCAAACTAAAAAAATCTAACCACCCCCACAAACTGGCGCACTTCCATAACAGTCCGAATCTCTATAATTTTTTCAGTTTCACGCCTCACGATATCGGGCGTTTTACTTCATAAAAGCCGACAAAATCAGGGCACTTCATCAGGACTCTGCAACCTTATACAGAATCCGCCCCCAAATTGAACTCAGCCGCTGCCAGAAATTTTCATCATAGTGGTAGTCGCGATCCAACCCCAAACAAACCGCTATTTCCACGACCTCACCGCCAATAAATTTCTCATTCAACTTCAAATCCATGACCTCCAGCAGCAAATACTCAAAGGCCATCTCATACTCGCCATGCGTCATATAATGTGAAATATCAGAAAAAGCCTCTTTACTGATATCCGAACGAATAAGCATAAGCTTCTCAGAAATCCAATTTCTTATTTCAAGAGCATCCAGACACACCTCAACCACTCCCATCACTCACCGAACCACCAAGTGAATTCTAGGTTCTGTACGAAAAGTCGGTACAGGTAGAATCGCCACCATGATTGGCTGGAGGCCCACATGGCAAGGCGCTACGAACTCCCAGATGCGGGCTGGGAGTTGATCAAGGATCTGGTTGCCCCGGAGCAGAAGATGGGCCGACCTCGAAGTGATGATCGGCTGGTGCTCAACGGCATCTTTTGGATCCTCTGCTCCGGAGCCGCCTGGCGTGACCTGCCGGAGCGTTTCGGTCCATGGTCGACGGTTTATCAGCGATTCCGTGATTGGCGAGATGACGGCATGTTTGAACGAGTCCTTGAACGATTGCACATTCGGTTGAATCAGGAGGGCCTGATTGATCTGGATACGTGGATGATCGACTCCACTGCAGTGCGCGCAACCCGAGCGAGCCTCTTCTGGCGCCGGGAAATAAGGGGGGACAGAAGAACCGATTGACCATGCACTGGGGCGCAGTCGAGGTGGCCTGACCACCAAAATTCATCTGGTCTGTGATGCCAACAGGATACCTCTTCGCTTCCTGCTTTCACCGGGGCAAGCCAGCGACTTTACCCATGCACAACCACTTCTTGATCAGGTTCGTATCCCCGGAAAGTGGCGGCCTCGTAAACGCTACCGTTGGTTACTGGCAGACAAAGGTTACGATGTCGAACATCTGCGCCAGCACTGCGACCGCTACAGCATGAAGCCGGTAATTCCGCAGCGCACCATGAAGCGCAGACCCAAACCGGGGCTATCTCGACTTTTTGATTGACCGAAATATCGGCAGCGCAACATCGAGCGGATGTTCGGCTGGCTAAAAGAGAACCGAAGAATCGGTACCCGTTACGACAAGCTCGCCAGGAATTTTGCCGCAATGGTCACCCTGGTGTGTACGCAGCGATGCTTACACTAGCATTTTCGTACAGAACCTAGGCAACAGTTACTCGATCACCGCTGACCGATTCAAAAGCGGCCCCAGTCACACCTGCGCTTTCAAAGCGGAGCTTTATCTCCTCGCTGACTATTAGCGCACCCAAATATTTTTTCAACCTAAAAACATGATGCGATCCAATTCTTGCTGGATCAACAACCAAATTAAAGAAAGAGCGATAATCGCCTGCCATATCCGGCCTTACAGGGTCACAAAAATCGTACTTACTGAAATCTGATCGCTCTTCATCGACGCAATCAATTTGCGTTTCAACAATCATCAGGAAGTAATCCTGAACAACATGCTTCCCTTCTATCTCAACTGGCTCAAAAACGACATTTCGGTATGGCTCATCGATCTCTGGCAATCCAGACAACGCACCACAGGCCTTCGCGCTCAAAACGGGAACACTAGCGTAGCCAGCAAGAGAGTAGTCAACCTCATCACCATCAAATCGAACATCAAGGGTATATCTGCCAGGCTCCATAAAATTCACTGGCGGGTTACTAAAATGCCAATTATTCACATGCCTAACATCACCAAGAACCCATTTATCAAGAGTTTCATTATCCTGCCCGAGCAAATAATATTTCACGCCATTACCCCACAGCTCATTAAATTACCAGACTTCCTAATTGAGGACCGCACCAACAGATGTGCACATTCAAAACATAAACTCTAAATTTTCTGAACCACCAACTTAAATAACCGCCCCCGAGGAATCGATTATCAAAACCTCTTAAGCAGCCAGACTATACTCTGACCAGACGGAACACTTATTGGAGACATATCATCCCAAGCAATTACAAAACACCAAGCGAGCCATAAAGAATGTTTTCTCTTTCAAGTAAAGCGAGAGCAATTTCTCAGCAACTGGAAGAGAAAATTAAAACAGAACACCTCACGACTAACGAAGAAAATTTAGCGCAAATCCGGCGTTATCGCCATACAAATAGCCTTACCAAACTTCATGCGTCTCCGCTCTGTAATTTTTTTCAATTCGCTCAACAAGTAGCGGGGCACTGATGATTCCCTCTGTTGGATACAGTAACTCCTCAGGGAGCAGACATCTCTCCAATCGAACCGCATCACCTCCACTCCACAACCAGATAGAACCTCCTGGGCCTCCATTTCTAGAGCGGAATGTGGGGAATACCTGCAAACTCTCGGGAACTGGAGTGTTTGCAACCACGGATAGCAGACCTTGATT
>NZ_LYSP01000060.1:0-29030 GCF_001728945.1 Pseudomonas sp. ENNP23 | reverse complement strand
CCCCGCCACACCCCTTGTCTGCATCGGCGGGGTGGCCGCTGGTTCGCCAGATAAAAACAACAAGAGAGGTGGAGTCCATGAACCACGCCCTGCACCCGGACGAACGGGAACAGCATCGCAAGGCCCGCAAGGCGGGCATCGCTTCCTTCATTGGCACCACCATCGAGTGGTACGACTTCTACATCTACGGCCTGGCCGCCGCGCTGGTGTTCGGCAAGGTGTTCTTCCCCGCCGACATGGACCCGGGCGTCGCCACCCTGCTGTCCTTCGCCACGCTCTGGTCCGGCTTCATTGCCCGGCCCCTGGGCGGCATCATCTTCGGTCACCTGGGCGACCGCATCGGGCGCAAGACCACCCTGGTGATCACCCTCATCATGATGGGCCTGGCCACCACCGGCATCGGCCTGCTGCCCACCTATGCGCAGATCGGCGTCTGGGCACCGGTGGCGCTGGTGTGCCTGCGGGTGATCCAGGGCATCGCCGTCGGCGGCGAATGGGGCGGCGCCATCCTAATCGCCAGCGAGAGCGCGCCCAAGGGCAAGGGCATCCTCTACGCCGCCTTCGCCCAGCAGGGCTCGCCCACCGGCAATCTGCTGGCGACCCTGGCCTTCTTCGCCCTGAGCAGCCTGCCGATGCCGGACTTCCTGCAATGGGGCTGGCGCATTCCCTTCCTGCTTTCGGCGGCGCTGGTGATCGTCGGCATGGTGATCCGCCTGACCCTGGAGGAGTCGACGGACATGCAGCGGCTGATGCGCGAGAACAAGACCGCCAAGCTGCCGATCCTCGAAGTGCTGCGCAAACACTGGCTGGTGGTGCTGCTCGGCGCGGGGACGCTGCCGGTGATCCACGTCACCTACTTCAAGAGCACCTTCGCCCTGTCCTGGGCCACCAAGACCCTGGGCTACAGCCAGAGCACCTTCCTCAGCATCATCGTCATCGCGCTGGTGGTGCAGTTCGTCAGCCAGCCCTTCGGCGCGCTGCTGACCACCCGCATCGACATGCGCAAGGCGGTGGCGATCATGGTGCTGCCGGAGTTCATCCTGATGCCGGCGATGTTCTTCTCCGTGGAGACCAACGTGTACTGGATCGCCGCCGTCGGCATGTGCCTGGCGACCATCCCCCACGCCATGTTCTACGGCGCCATCGGCGGCATCCTGGCCCGCGCCTTCCCCACCCGGGTGCGCTACTCCGGCCTCTCGCTGGCCTACCAGTTGTGCTCCCTGCTGGTGGGTGGCGGCACCCCGCTGCTGGCCCAGTGGATCCTCAACTCCACCGGCAGCATTGTCGGCGTGGCCATCGCCTCGGCGCTCTATGCGGTGGTGTCGCTGGTCTGCACCCTGGCCCTGCTGCGCATCACCGGGCACCGCGCCAGCGAACGCTCCACAGCGGAGCGGGACGACGGCGAACCGGATGCCCAAGCCGAGCCCCGCAGCGGCGCCCGCATCGGCCAGACCAACCCGGCCTGACCACCCCCACGACCCGCGTGCTCGCCACGCGGGTTGCACCTGGCACGCCCCCGGTAGGGGCGACTTCAGTCGCCAAGCGGTGCGCAGCGCTGCCGAGGGCTTCGCGAGCAGAGCTCGCTTACAAGCAGTCGCTACCTCGATCACCTGCGAATCTCCCGGGCTGAAGCCCGGGCTACGGTGGCTTTGGACAGGCACAGGGTGGACCGCGCTTCACCGGTCCACCGTCGGGGCCAACCGCAGCTGCTTTCGCGAATGGATACACCAAGGAGACAAGCCGTAGCCCGGACTTCATTTCGGGTAAGTCCCCGCGCACATGCCATAGGGCAGGCATTTCGCGAGCAGAGCTCGCTTACAAGCAGTCGCTACCTCGATCACCTGCGAATCTCCCGGGCTGAAGCCCGGGCTACGGTGGCTTTGGACAGGCACAGGGTGGACCGCGCTTCACCGGTCCACCGTCGGGGCCAACCGCAGCTGCTTTCGCGAATGGATACACCAAGGAGACAAGCCGTAGCCCGGACTTCATTCCGGGTAAGTCCCCGCGCACATGCCATAGGGCAGGCATTTCGCGAGCAGAGCTCGCTTACAAGCAGTCGCTACCTCGATCAGTGATCTCCCGGGCTGAAGCCCGGGCTACGGTGGCTTTGGACAGGCACAGGGTGGACCGCGCTTCATCGGTCCACCGTCGGGGCCAATCGCAGTTGCTTTCGCGAATGGATACACCAAGGAGACAAGCCGTAGCCCGGACTTCAGTCCGGGGAAGTCCCCGCGCACATGCCATAGGGCAGGCATTTCGCGAGCAGAGCTCGCTTACAAGCAGTCGCTGCCTCGATCAGTTGCAGATCTCCCGGGCTGAAGCCCGGGCTACGAGGCTTTAGCGGAGCTTTTCCAGCATCTGGTAGTACCACATGCCCACCGCCAGCATGGGGTTGCCGAACATGTCGCCCATGGGGACCTTGATGTGGGAGCAGCCGGCGAAGGTGTCGAAGCGCCCCAAAGTGCCGGTCATGGCCTCGGCCATGATCTCGCCCATGATGTGGGTGGTGGCGACGCCGTGGCCGGAGTAGCCCTGGCAGTACCAGACATTGGGCGAGAGCTTGCCCAGCTGCGGGATGCGGTTGATGACGATGCCCATGGCGCAGCTCCACTGGAACTCGATCTCCACGCCCTTGAGCCGGGGAAAGGTGCGCTCGATGGCCGGGCGCAGTTCGGCGGCGATGTCCCGCGAGTCGCGCCCGGAGTAGTTGGCGCCGCCGCCCAGCAGCAGGCGCTTGTCGGCGGTGAGGCGGTAGTAGTCGAGCACGAAGCGGCAGTCGTAGACGGCCAGGTCCTGCGGGTTGATCTGGTCGGCGACCTCGCCCAGCGGGCGGGTGGTGACGATGCCGCCCATGGCCGGGAAGATCATGCCCTTGAGCTTCTTGCGCTCCAGCTTGTGGTAGACGTCGCCGGCCAGCAGCACCTGTCCGGCGTTGACCCGGCCCTGGGCGGTGACCACCGCCGGGCGCGGCCCGTGGACGATCTCCAGCACTTCGGAGTGCTCGAAGATCATCGCCCCCAGGCTCTCAGCCGCGCGGGCCTCGCCCAGGCACAGGTTGAGCGGGTGCAGGTGCATGTTGCGGGTGTTCTTCAGCGCGCCCAGGTACAGGTCACTCTCCAGGTGGTTGCGCATACCGGCGGCGTCCAGCAGGGTCACCTCCCCTTCCATGCCACGGGCCAGGGCTTCCTCGTAGGAGGCCTTCAGCTCGTCCATGTGCGCGGGCTTCATCGCCGCGTGCAGGTGACCGTGCTTGAGGTCGCACTGGATGCCATAGCGGGCGACGCGCTGCTTGATGATCTCGTGGCCGCGCCAGCGCAGGTTCCAGATGAAGTCATCCACCTCCTTGCCCAGGCGCTGGCGCATCTGCTTGCGCATGGCCTCGTCGCCGGAGAGGCTGCCGGTGACCTGGCCGCCGTTGCGGCCGGTGGCCCCCCAGCCGATCTTCTTGGCTTCCACCAGGGCCACCTTGAGCCCGCGCTCGGCCAGCTCGACGGCGGTGGCGACGCCGGTGAAACCGCCGCCGATGATGACCACGTCCGCCTCGACCGTGCCGGTCAGGGTGGGGTAGTCGGTCTCCTGGTTGAGGGTCGCGGTGTAGTAGGAGCGGCAGCGCTCGGCGCTGGCGGTGTTCTTCAGTGCAGCATTCATCGGGTCATTCCTTCAGTGCCCCTGTGGGGGCATCCAACGGGTGCAGGCCGCCCGGCGGCCCGCGCAAAAAAGGTCAGGCCTGGTCCATGTACCAGCGCCAGTCCTGCTCGCTGACTTCGGCCATGAACTGGCGGTACTCGGCGCGCTTGACGGCCAGGTACACACCGAGGAAGGCCTCGCCGAACGCTTCGCGGGCCCAGGTGGAGGCTTCCAGGGCGCGCAGGGCGGTGAGCCAGTCGGTGGGCAGGCGCTCGGTGGCCTGGGCATAGCCGTTGCCCTGGACCGGCTCGCCGGGGTCGATCTCGTCGCGCAGGCCGCGGTGGATGCCGGCGAGGATGGCGGCCGCCGCCAGGTAGGGGTTGGCGTCGGCGCCGCAGATGCGGTGCTCCACGTGCCGGCTGGCCGCCGGGCCGCCCGGTACGCGCAGGCTGACGGTGCGGTTGTCCACACCCCAGGTGGGCGCCAGCGGGGCGTAGCTGTTGGCCTGGAAGCGGCGGTAGGAGTTGGCGTTGGGGCAGAACAGCAGCAGCGAATCCAGCAGCGATTCGAGCATGCCGCCCACGGCCAGGCGCAGCAGCGGGGTGCCGGCCGGGTCTTCGCTGGCGAACAGGTTGCGGCCCTTCGCGTCAGCCAGGCTGACGTGCATGTGCATGCCGGTGCCGGCCAGGTGATCGAAGGGCTTGGCCATGAAGCAGGCACGCATGCCGTGGGCATTGGCAACGCCCTTGACCAGGCGCTTGTAGCGCACGGCCTGGTCCATGGCGGTGAGCGCGTCACCATGCTCCAGGGTGATCTCCACCTGACCCGGGGCGTACTCGGAGATGGCGGTGCGCGCCGGGATGCCCTGGGCCTTGCAGGCGGCGTAGAGGTCGGCGAGGAACGGCTCAATCTGCTCCAGCTCGCGCAGACCGTAGACCTGGGTGGTACGCGGGCGGCGGCCGTCGGTGTCCAGCGCCGGTTGCGGGCGGCCCTGGGCGTCGTTCTTCTGGTCCAGCAGGTAGAACTCCAGTTCGCAGGCCATCACCGGGTGGTAGCCGTCGGCCTTGAGCTGGTCGATCACCTGCACCAGCAGGTGGCGCGGGTCGGCGATGGCCGCCGGCATGCCCTCTTCCGGGTGCATGCACACCTGCAGCGCGGCGGTGGGCATGCGCCGCCAGGGCAGGCGCACCAGGCTGCCGGGCAGCGGGTAGGCGCGGCAGTCGATGTCGCCCACGTCCCAGACCAGGCCGGAGTCCTCCACATCCTCGCCGTTGAGTGTGAGCCCCAGGATGGTGCTCGGCAGCGGACGGCCGCTCTGGTAGACGGCGAGCAGTTCCTCGCGGTGCAGCAGCTTGCCGCGCGGCACGCCGTTGGCGTCGAGGATGAACAGCTCGAAGGTGTCGATGTCCGGGTTCTGGTCCAGGAAGTTCTGGGCTTCCTGCGCTCTGGCAAATGTCATGTGGCTCCCTCTGCGCCCTGAGGCGCGCGAAATGGTCCCGTCCCTGGCCATGCAAAGGCTGTGCAGGCGGGCGAGGTCAACGATAGTGACGGTGCGGCGCGTGGGCCGCGATCAGGCAGGTGCGCTATCCGGCGGGCGCGCATGGCGGCAGTGCCAGAGCGCCCAGAAGGCCAGTTCGAGAGGGAGGGAGACGCGGGTCAGGGCCGGCCACCGGCTACACCGCCAGCGCACGCTGCCCAGGTGGGGCGGCGTGTGCGATACGGGGGCGGTTGTGCGGGTCGAACCCATCGGGAAGGTGCCGAAAACAAGGATGCCCCGGAGACTCGCACGCCCCCATGGGTGCTTAAAATCCAGTTTTTCCTATCTTTGGTTCAGGCGGCGCTAAACAATTTGCCGCCGGTGGGAGCAGGCTCCATGGCGAAGTGCCCGGGCACCGGGCCTTCGCGAATGACTCCGCCCCCGCACGCCTCAGGCGTCGTCCTGGGCGCCCTGCATGGCCTCGTAGACGGCCACGGCCTCGATGCCCAGCTCTTCGGCCAGTTCCAGCACGCGCGGCAGGTCCTGGGTGTAGACCAGCACGGCCTGCAGCACGCCCTCTTCCATCGGGTCGCTGAAGCCCACCAGCACGTAGCCGCCCTTCTCCGGGTAGAGCGCGCTGAGCTGCACCTGGATGCTGCGCACGGCGCGCAGCGGCTCGACCTTCTTCAGCTGCTTGGGCTGGATGTTGAAGGTCACGCTCGGGCCGAAGGAGGCGATGATCTGGCTCAGCAGCTCCGGGTAGTCGTCCGCGTGGAACAGCACGGTCTCCGGCAGGCTGCCCACCACCACCCACTCGCCGAGGGGGATGGTGAAGGTGTCGTCGTAGTTGATGTCGGGGTTAGCCGCGAGGAAGGCTTCCGGGTCGGTATAGGCCTGGGCCGCTTCGTCGGCGATCTGCTCGATCTCTTGCTCGGTCATGCAACCCGAGCTGATTTTGGTGATGAGTTCGACGAGCTGCGCTTTCATGGCAAGGAAGTCCTGGGGTGGATAACGAGGCGTGAAGGATATAGGCAAGCCGCCGCGCCGTCAGCCGAACCGGCCCTCGCGCTGCCGGGCCGCCGATGCCCCACGAAAAAGCCCGTCACAAGGACGGGCTCTTTCACCACCAACCGGCTCAGGCGCGGAGCTTGCCGGTCCAGTCCATCAGGCTGCGCCACAGGCACACGCCCACGAAGTAGGCCGAGGACAGGCCCCACAGCACCAGCATCATCGGCTTCATGCCCGGGTACTGGATGACCAGGAACATGCTGCTCAGCATCCACACGAAGGTCACGGTGATGTTCAGCGGCATCAGGCGCTTCACCCGGAAGGGGTGCAGGAACTTCAGCTTGGTCAGGGTCAGCGCGGCCAGCACGCAGATGATGCCGAAGCTCACTGCCGGCGGCAGGTCCAGCAGGTAGAGGTACAGCGCCACCACGTTCCAGGCCGCGGGGAAGCCGACGAAGTAGTTGTCGCTGCTCTTCATGTTCAGGTTGCAGAAGCAGAACAGCGACGACACCAGGATCAGGCTCACCGTGGGCAGCACGGTGTAGTCCGGCAGCGGTACGTAGCGATAGATGAAGATGGCGGGGATGAACACGTAGGTGAGGTAGTCGATCACCAGGTCCAGCGTCGAACCGTCGAAGTTCGGCAGCATGGTGCTGGTCTGGACCTTGCGCGCGAAACTGCCGTCCAGGCCGTCCACCAGCAACGCCGCGCCGAGCCACAACAGGCAGTCACGGGGTTGGTTGTCGAAGAGTGCCAGGATGGCCATCAGGGCCAGCACCACACCGGTGGCAGTGACGCCGTGGGCCGACCAGGCCTTGGCTTTATTGACCGCGTTGATTTGAGTGGACACGTTCGTCTCTATTCCGCTGAGTGGTGACGATATTGGGTAGACAACTGTTTTTTCCTACACGTTCATCGATCGGGTCCGAGCGACGACGGGCACAATGCCGAAGATTCTACTCGTTGCGCCAGTCATTCGATGCAGCTTCCTTCACGTTGGGCACGCTCCGCCGCTCAGCGGCTTGCCCCTGTGCCCCCGCAGCGCCCCGGCCAGAGGCCCGGCAGGCGCCTGACCGACCGTCGGCCCGCTGCGGCTTGCATCCCCGTCCACCCCGCTGCACCCTAGCGCGCCGAAACCCGACGCCCGTCCCATGAGCCAGCCCCTCGACCCGAACCGTTGCCCGCTCTGCGGCCAGCCCAACCAGTGCAGCCTCGCCCGTGGCGACGCCCAGCCGTGCTGGTGCTTCAGCGTCGAGATCGACCCCGAGGCCCTGCGCCAGGTGCCGCTGGAAGCCCGCGACCGCGCCTGCCTGTGCCCCCGCTGCGCCCGCCTGCGCGCTGACGACGAGCCGGCCTGATGCGCCTCGACCGCCTGCTGGGCAACCTCCCCGACCTCAACCGCCAGGACGCCCGCCTCGCCCTGGCCGCCGGCCGCGTGCAGGTCAACGGCGCCCCCGAGCGCGACGCCCGGCGCGAAGTGCGCGTGTTCGACCGCGTCACCCTCGACACCCGCGAGATCCAGCCCGGCAAGCCCGCCCGCTACTTCATGCTGCACAAGCCGGCCGGCTGGGTGAGCGCCACCTGCCACGACGAACACCCCACCGTGCTCGACCTGCTGGACGAGCCCGACAAGCACGAACTGCACCTGGGCGGCCGCCTCGATCTCACCACCACAGGGCTGCTGCTGATCACCAACGACGGCCTCTGGTCGCGCCGCGTGACCCAGCCCGAAACCAAGCAGCCCAAGGTCTACCGCGTGGAGACCGAAGACGAGATCGACCCCGCCTGCATCGCCGCCTTCGCCGCCGGCCTCTACTTCGCCTACGAAGACCTCGTCACCCGCCCCGCCCAACTGGAGATCCTCGCCCCGCGCCAGGCCCGCCTCACCCTGCACGAAGGGCGCTACCACCAGGTCAAGCGCATGTTCGGCCACTTCCGCAACAAGGTCGTCGGCCTGCACCGCGAGCGCATGGGCGACCTGCCGCTGGACCCGGCCCTGCGCCCCGGCCAGTACCGCGCCCTCACGTCGGACGAGATCGCCCTGTTCTGAAGCCCGACCAGCGGTAGCCCGATCCCCCGAACCTTTCGCCCCCGGCCCCACTCACAGCTCGGTGACCAGGCAGCCGACCAACTGCAGGCTTTTTTCCGGCCAGAGGCTTGCGGGCGGAAAACGCGGCTGCTTAACTCCCAACCCAAGGTCAGAGTGTGACCAATGAGTCACAACAACCTTCCAAGCAACCCGCTGTACCGGCGCACGCGCCCTGCCCTGTTTCACCTGCCTGGTCAAAGGACCCACTCCAACGCCCCCTCGACGGCGCTGGAACGGCCACCCTTTTTCGCTGTAAATCATTGAAAAATAAATAATTCTAAAAATCCTCGCCTGACATTCCCCTGTCATCTCCAGGCGTTTATCTGACTGCCATGCGCCGCGAACGATGCCCCCATCGCCCGCTCGTCCAACCTGCGCCCGGAGGAAACGACATGAGGCCTCAAACCCAAGTCGTCACAGTCAACAGGAAGTACAAGGTTCACACGGAGCTCTACGCCAACCCGCAGGCCAGCCGGACCATCATCCTGGTCAACGGCTCCCTCGCCACCACGGCCTCGTTCGCGCAGACGGTCAAGTACCTGCACCCGCAGTTCAACGTCGTGCTCTACGACCAGCCCTACGCCGGCCAGTCCAAGCCCCACAACGACCACGGCATCCCCGTTACCAAGGAAGCCGAGGCCGAGATCCTCCTGGCGCTCATCGAACACCACCAGGTGGACTACGTGTCCTCCTTCTCCTGGGGCGGCGTCGCCACCCTGCTCGCCCTCTCGCAGAACCCGGCGCGCATCCGCAAGGCGGTGATCAACTCCTTCTCGCCGGTGCTCAACGAACCGATGCTCGACTACCTGCGCAACGGCATGACCCACCTCCAGGCCCTGGATCGGGAGAACGTCGCGCAGCTGGTCAACGCCACCATCGGCCGCTACCTGCCGGCGCTGTTCAAGCGCTTCAACCACAAGCACGTCGCCAGCCTCGACGACCACGAATACCTGCAGATGAACTTCCACATCCGCCAGGTGCTCAACCTCGACGCCCACTGCTACGTCGACTGCCTGCAAGCCGTGGACATCCCCCTGCTGTTCATCAACGGCGAGCACGACCTCTACACCTCCCCCGAGGACGCCCGCGGCTTCGCCCGCCACGTGCGCGACTGCCAGTTCGCCACCATCCGCAACGTCGGCCACTTCATCGACATTGAGCACAAGGCCGGCTGGCAGCAGACCCAGGACGTCCTGCTGGGCTTCCTCAACACCCCCACCCGCAGCCAGCAGCCCCGCGTCCTCCACGGCCTGGGCCCGCAGGCCATGGCCGTATGACGCGCCCCACCCGGCCGCCAGCGCCCGACGCAGGCGGCCGGCAAGGTGCGTTTCATCACGGAAGGTTCAGGGGCGGGGCTTCATTTCGGCCACGACTTCTGGTAAAAAGTCGGCCTCGCAAGCGGGCGTCGTATAATGGCATTACCTGAGCTTCCCAAGCTCATGACGAGGGTTCGATTCCCTTCGCCCGCTCCAGATTCCAAAACGCTAAGCCCCTGAAGAACCTAGGTTTTTCGGGGGCTTTGTATTTCTGGAGGATGGCAAGTGTCGAAAAAGTGTCGAAACGGGTTTTCCGGCGCGCTCCAAGAAAGACGAAAGCTACGTTGAAGCAGAAGGCTCAAGCGGGTTGAACCTGACGGCTTCGGCTAGGTGATCCTGGGAAAGGTGTGCATACCGCATGGTCATCGACAGCGATGCATGCCCCAGGATGTTCTGGAGCGTGACGATGTGCCCGCCGTTCATGATGAAGTGACTTGCGAACGTGTGCCGCAGAACGTGGCTGGCCTGCCCCCTGGGAAGCTTGATAGACGTTGAAATCAGTACCTTTCGGAAGACGCCGAGGCAGTTGGTGAAGGGCCCGTGAGCCTTCCAATGGGCACGGATGGCGTCGGCAAGGTCATCACTGATGGGAACGGACCGGACCCGCTTTGACTTGGTGTTGGAGAACACGACGGTACTGCCCCGAAGGCGTTCGGGGGTGAGTGCCTGAGCCTCGCCCCATCGGGCACCAGTGGCAAGGCAGATCCGGGCCACCATGCGTGGGTGTGGTGATGTGGACCGAGCATCGAGCGCGACCAAGAGTTCGCTGATCTGCGGACGTGTGAGGTACGACAGAGGGCGTTCCTGAAGCTTCACGGGCCGCATCTGGCCGATGGGGTTTTCATAGTCGATGACGCCGAGCTGGCGAAGCGCGTTGTACATCGACTTGAGGTAGCCCAAGCGGTTGTTGGCGGACTTGCCGGACATGCCGTTGGCGATCTGCCGAGCACGTAGCCGGGCCACCTTGGCGGGTTCCAGGGTTGAGGCGACAGGATTGCCAAGGGCCTTGGCCACAAGCCGCAGAATCGCGACGCAGCGATGGCCGTTGGTCAGGGTCTGGCCGTGGAGGTCGTACCACAGCTCAACCAGCTCGGAGAGTTTGCGCAGGTCCTTTGGCTTCGGTGACCACATGGGGTCTTCGCTGTGCTTCTGCCGGATGAACCGTTCAAAGCGCAGGCACTCGCCCTTGGTCTTGAAGGTCTTGCGAAAGCGCTTGCCCTTGGTGGGTTCGGTGTCGACTCGCCAACGACCGTCAGGCAGTTGCGTGATTGCCATTACACGGCCCTCCCCCACCTGACATGGCGTTCCTCAAGCAGTTGCTTGATGTGCTTGTAGACGTCGTGTGCGGTCATCTCCTTGGCAGCGTAGTGGTCACGGATCACAGGCCAGCATTCCCAGGTCTGGAGCCGTTCAAAGGCGGTCTTTGCGCCCACTCGCTCCCGTGCAAGCAGGCTGACGAAGTTTCCCAGGAACAGCTCGACGTTCTTGCCCGAGAAGCCCCGTGCGGTCTTGTGGTAGCGCTTGTATTCGGTTTCGTCGATGAGCGAATCGACGGGGACGTCGACCTGTACGTCGTTGCGGATGAGCGTCCAGATGGGTTCGTAGTAGCCGGGACGGGCCAGCAGACGGAACTGACCCAGGCCATAGCGCCACAGGCCGTCGAGGTGATGGGTGAAGGCTTCGTAGGTCTTGGTGTCGATGGGCTGGCCGCTCTTGGCGTCGATGGAGCCGGAGGCGAATTGCTGGACGATGGAATGGTGGTAGCGAAGTTCGATCCGCCAGACGTCGGCCTCGGGGTTGTAGTTGTGGGGATCGTCATCGCAGAACGAGTCTCGACGCTTCCAGACGCTTTCCCAGTAGTCGAGCTTGTCCGTGACGCGGGCCTGCTCAGTTTTGTTGTAGAGGCAGAGCTGAATCCCACTGGCCGAGCCGAACATGAAGGTCTCGCCACGCCCGTAGACGCTGGACTTGGTGTCCCATTGGATTTCGTTGATGCCCGAGATGTCGCGGTGTGTCCGGGCCCGGCAGTGCATGCGGGCAACGAGGTCGGCGGGTGGGGTCCAGTTCTGCAGGTCCAGGGCGAGGTGAACGGCGCACTGGTTGACCTCAACATGGGTGAGCAGGTGTTCGGCGTAGCGGTCCATGCGGGCCTGTAGCCGGTGGGGGCTGAGGGCGTCGATGGCGTGGGGGGAGACTTCGATTTTGACGTGGGGGCCGATGCTGTCGACCTTGGAGTTGAAGTTCTTCACCAGCAGGACGAAGCCCAGGTCGGCGTTCTGTAGCTTGTACTGGTAGCCGGAGTCTTTGCTGACACGTCCGGCATGCCAGCGCTCTCCGGCGAATTCGACGATGGTCCCCGGGTTGTCGAAGAGTTCGATGACGCCGGGCCGTATCAGGCCCCGGTAGAGCTGACGCACCGTATCCACGCCACACCGCAGGAGGTTGACACGACCCAGGTCGGTCATTTTCAGGGTGTGGGGGTCGATGAACATCCGGCCCTTCGGGTCTTCGTTGCAAAGGGCGTCGACTCTCAAGAGGTCTTTGGCTGCCATGTTCGAATCTCCAACATTGGCCAGTATTGGCCGTTTCAAAATGGGTTTGTCTGACGTGTTACAGGGGCGTCAGCGGCGCGCGTGCGGCCTGTCGTGCGCTCGTGCCTTGCGCTCCCTCCAGGCCGCACGCGCGCTCAGCACTGCCCCTAGGGCGCGCTGTAGCCGAGGGTTGAGGGCCATGCCCTGGCGGGGACCTCTGCAAGGCCCTGGGATATGGGGGCCGCCACCTTGGGCGGGGCGTTGGGATCAGGCGGTGGGGCGGTGGCCGCTGGGGTGCTGTTGCGGGGCTGGCCCTGGCAGGTGAAGCGGGATTCCCAGTCTTCGTAGGTGACCCGCACCACGCATTCACCCTGGGGCTTGAAGCGGTACCCACTGGCCATGAGCTGCCAGGAGTTGAGGTTGATCACCTGCCCTTGGGCGTCGGTCATCTGGAAGAGGTAGATGACGCCTTTGTCGGCCATGTACAGGGTGCCGATGATGGAGATGCGGCGGTCACCGAAGGGGTGCGCTAGCTGAACAGGCGGGCTACCTGGCTGAAGGCCCACAGGCACGCCAGGAAGGAGGCTACCCGCAGGATCACCCGGCGTAGCAGCCACAGCCCCAGGCTGGCCAGTGCCTTGCAGCTGGTTCGGGTCACCCGTTTGAGCAGGGGCAGCGGCTGTTTCAGCAGGCGGAGCAACGCCGAAAGTAACTGGCCCCATCCATGCCGAAAAGCCAACGCAAGCGGCAATAAATACCAGTAGTAGCAGTAACTTAGGCGACCTGAAGAGGCTCTTTCCGGCTTTGGTGTCATGGTGCGCTCCCGTGGCGGTGGAGTCGTAGAGGGCGAAGGTCTGCTTCTTGATCCGCTTGTATTCGATGACGGTCCCTTCCATGGGCGGGCGGTTGATCTGGGCATCGTGCTGGGCCTCTTTGTAGCGGCCGGGGATGCCGATGACGGCGAGGTTGGAATGCCGGTAGGCCATCTCGCTGGTCATGCGGATGTCGTCGCGGATGTAGGCGATGTTGGGGGTGGTGAGGACGATGTCCCAGTTGAAGTGGCGGTGCCGGGTCCAGGCGTCGAGCCAGCCCATGGGGCGGTCGGCTTCGGCGGCAGCTTCAGGGCCTCCAGGGAAGTCGAAGCGCTTGAGGTCGCTGTCGCGCCAGGACTTGGGAAACACCAGCTGGGTTTCGTCGAAGATGATGAAGGCGCCGCGCGGCGCCCACTGGAACCACGTGCGCATGCGCTCGAGGTCGGGGAGCGATTCGAGCGAGAGGTTGATGATTTCGCTGGTGTTGGGCAGGTCGGGGAAGACGGTGTAAGCGCGGTCCAGGGTGAAGCCGCGGATGTTGGTGATGATGACGCGCCCCTGCAGCAAAGCGGGGATGGCGTCGTCCTGCAGGGCGCCGGAAGTCTTGTAGGAGCCGTTGGGGCCGTGGTGGATTTTGATCGACATGGTCAGCGTCCTATGAAGGGCACGAACCGCATGACGAAGCGGGTGCTGAGGGCGGAAAAGAGGATGTTGAGGGCCTGGGGGATGCCGAAGAACGAGAGGGCGCTGCTGATCTGCGGGGGCAGTGCGGAAAACGCGGAGCGGACGGCCGAGGACAGGCCCAGGCTCTGGATGATTTCCCGTGCGGCAACGAAGGCGATTTCCATGCACAGGGTGAGGCTGGAGAAGTAGCTGTAGATAGCGGCCTTGGTGGCGACCAGCAAGGCGTCCTTGAAGTAGTCGTAGATGCCTTGGGCGAGGAAGTCCCAGGCGGCCTGGAAGAAGCCGATGATCGGGTCGAAGAAGCCGGCGATGGTGTCCATGGTCAATCCCTCAGAACGATGGTGGCGGCGATGACACTGGCCACGAGCAGGAGGATCTGCCGCAGGTAGGCCAGTTCGGTGGCGTAGTCGGTGAGGCAGATGCTCAGGGTCTGGCCGAGGACGGTGAACCGCTCGCAGGGCAGCGAGCCGGCACCCTGGCCGAGGTTGACGTCGAAGACGCCCTTGAAGCTGTTCATCTGTTGCTTGAGCTTGTCGTTGAAGAGCTGGCGAGCCTGTTCGGCCTTGGCGGCCCACTCTTTGTTGGCGTTGTCGAAGCTGCCGGCCTTGGGTGGCTTGAGGCTGCCGCCCTTGTCCGGGTCTTTGCCGCCACCGGTTCCGCTGCCGGGGTCTTTGTCCTTGTCTTTGTCACCGTCGGTGCCGCCGTCCTGCCCGTCGCCGCCGGGGTCCTTGTCGCCACCCCCACCGACGCCGCCACCACCGCTGGGGTCTTTGTCCTTGTCGCCCTCCTTGTCGCCGCCACCGTCGCCATCGGTGGGCGTCTTGACGCAGGTGGTGCCGGACCAGGACCAGCCTTTGGGGCAGCCGGGGTCGTTGGGGTCAGATGGGGGAGCGTCGGGGGTGTCGGCGGGGTTCAGCGGGTCGCCGGTTTCGGGCTGAGCCCAGTTCCAGCCGGAGCAGGGTTCTCCGGTGCCGGTGAGGATGTAGTTGCAGAAGCTGTCGACCTGGGAGCCCTTGACGAGGTAGCAGCTGGTGTAACGCGGGCGGCCAGTATCCTTGAGAGCGAAGGTGCAACTGTCTACGCAGGCGCTGGCCGGGGACTGGGACAGCGAGTAGGTGCGACCGTTGGAGACGACGATGCCGGCAATGCTGCCACGGGTGAGGATGTCGCCGGTTTCGGCTTTGCAGTCTTTGTCAGGGACGATGCACTGGCCGGTGTTGGGGTCGTAAAGCTTTCCAGAATCACAGCCTTGGCCGTAGCGAATTATGGGGATTGAAGCATCGACCCAGTTATCCCAAGAAATCTCCTGAAAAGTGCAACGTACAGAAGTCGCACTTTCTGGAATGGGGCCTTTGATGGCGTACCCACGTCGTTTTTGAGCAGTGAGAGGGTTGGCAGTGAGTACCTGGATGCAGGCAGTAAGTGGGTCTGCTGATGCAAAAGGAGGCTCAGGCGCTCCAAAGGCCCAGATGTAATCGGCCTGAACACTCAGCGGAGCGAGCAAAGCCAGCACCGTGACGACCAGAACGTTGAGGCGGGCGAGGTTGAGGGGCATTGCCACGTCTCCACACAACAAAAAGCCCGGCCCTTTCCCAGCAGCCGGGCGGTTCTCAGTGGCCTAGAAAAACTCGCCGGTGCGGTAGCCCGTGATGAAGGCGCCCGCGACGAGGGTTCCCAGGAAGAGGGACCAGATCACCGGTTTACGCCTTGCGGAGCATGCCGAAGACCACGCCCGCGCAAGCCAGAACGGCCAGGGCGAGCGCGACGTAACCGGCCACGGTGCCCGCGTCGGACTTGGCGGATTCCATGGCGGCCTTGATGGCGGCGGTGTCGATGATCGACTCACCGGCAGCGAAGGCCGGCACGGCAGTGACGGCGGAAACGGACAGGGCGATGCAGGTGTTGCGGAACAGGTTTTTCATGAAATGCCTCACTTTGCTTTGCGAAGGATCGACGCGATCCAGCCCACGGCCAGACCGGTCAGGAACACCCCGAGAGTGCCGGCGAAACCGATGCCGAACGCCTTCGGGGAGAACCCGCCCGTAACGAGGATGTCGACGTAGCCGGCAGCCTCCGGGGGGATCAGGTAGGCCTGCCGCCATTCGGTCTGGATGCACAGCGAGCCCACCCAGCGGGTGCAGACTTGAACGGCGGCAAGCGACATGGGGGACCTCCTCAGGGGTGCATGCTTCCGAGGGCGATCGGCGCGTACTGCTCAACCGTGCTCAGCCCATCGACGTAGCCGGCGAGGAAGCCGCCCGAGAAGCCCAACGCGGCGATGAACAGGTAACGCGCCATGCTCAGCCCCTCCCCTGCTCAGGTCAGGACTTGGCCGGCTCGGCAGCCGGGGCGGTCGGTTGGGGTTGATTGCGGGTGTTGCCGCTGGGGGCAACCGGGCGCGGTTTGACCGCTTCGATGTGCAACGCCAGATTCTTGCCCTTGTTCTGGCCGCCCCGGTCGACCTCAAAGGTGATGCGGACCATCTCCAGCGGCTGGAACTGAGCCCCAGCGGCGAAGACTTCATCGGCGTAGTCGTCAGCCACCGCCATGCCGATGATCGAGAGCCCGTGTTCGGTCTTGCCGTCCGGCTCATCGCCGTAGAAGACCTTCACGTACTTCGCCCCCTCCATCTCGGTTTTCTGAGTGCCCAGGAATGCAACTTCCATGATCGAACGTGCCATTTGAGTGACCTCACTTGAGTGCGCGTTAGTGCGCGGTTTGCCTTTCAGCAGGCCGAGCGATCCCACACGGGCGAACTTTCGTTTTCGCCCGAGTGCGTGGTCGGTCTGCTGGGGTTTGAATCGCGGCCTATGCGTGGCCGGTTACTCGGTTAACACCAAGGGCGCTGCCCTTGTCATCCCGCTCTTGCCGCCGAGGGCTCGGGAGCAGGGAGAGAAGAGCGTTCTCCCTACTCCCGCGCTGAGGCTTTCAGGGGGGAGGACGGTCAAGGGTTCGCTCCGCCCGGCGCTCCGTTTGACCGAACGGTGAAGCGTGTTCGGACAAGCCGGTGCGGCGGCCCTGGACCGGGGCGGGTTCGGTGTGGGGGGTCGGGCGGGGCCAGAAGCCAAGGGCCTTGGCAAACCGGAGCGACAGCACCACGAACAGAACCGCGAAGGCCGCGATGAACAGAGCGTCACCCATGGCTCAGTCTCCGAAGGGTTCGTGAATGGGCACGAAAGGGGTGGGCGGCCCGCTGTCGTAGACAACGTTCCAGTACTTCGGGGCGCGGCGTGCGGGCCTGTGTTTCTCGCAGAACGAGGCCGGCTGGCAGACCCATTTCCCATCGACCCTGGACATCTGCGCGGGGCGGCAGTGGTCGCATGCCGTGGACCGGGAGGCTGCGGGGGCGACCGGGGCGGCGCGGGACCAGCAGACAGAGCAGGCGCAGCCCACGGGGTGCGGTTTGTGCAGGTAGCGGTGCATTCCCATCGGCGACACCCTCACGGCAGAAACTGTGCTCCAGGCGGACCACCACCTCGGCATTCAGCGAACGCCGGGAGGCACTGGCCGCCCGTTCGATGCGAGCCCGGAGCAACTCAGGCAGGCGCAGGGCGAATTCAGCGTCAACGCGGCTCATAGGTCGTCCTTGTCCAGCATCTGCTGGACCAGTAGCGCCACGTTGACCATCACGTACTTGCCGACCTTGTGAGACGGCAGGTAGCCGTTGCGAATCCAGCCCCATACCACATCGTGGTCATCACTCATCCGAATCCAGTCGGCGAACTGGCGCCACGGCATCAGCGGCGGCGGGGTCAAATAGTGTTCACGGTCCATGACCTAGCGATCCTTCACAGAGGGTGAGCGGTTGCCCCGGTACAGGGCGTTATCCACAAGCGCGGAGAGGCGGGAGGCCGGCGCGGCATCGAGGTGACCGGCCAAGCGGAACAGCAACAGCAGTTGGCGGAACCTCAGCGCAGCCGCGAAGGCGTCGCGGTGCGGGGCGTAGCGGATGACCCGGAGCAAGCCACACAGCAGCGCGGCAAGCGTCGGGTTGGCGTGAGCGGGCGAGACAGAGGGAGCGCGGGAAACGCGAGGTAGTTGGTTGATTCCTTCCACATCCTTGGCCTTTGCTGCACTATGTTGGACATCGTTTAGCAAGGCTTAAGTCAAATTGACTCAAGCTGAACCGAAGCATATGCGGCTCAAGTCAATTTGACTAGAGTTTATTTAGATGAATACGGAATGATAAAGCAGCGCGTTATAACCATCCTGGCGTCATCGAACATCAGGCTGCCCAAGCTTGAGGAGCTGACCGGCATCAGTCGCTACACGTGGAGCAACCTTAAGAACCCTTCAAAGAACAGGGAGATTAAGGAAGAGGAAATCTTGGCTATCGCGAAGGTCTTCCCTCAGTACCGGTGGTGGATGCTGACGGGGGAAGTCATGCCTGAGGCAGGGCAGATAAGCCCAGGTTATGAAGAAGCAGATCGAAACTTGACCGAACGAGACGCGGTATAGACGTTACAGCCAGAGTGGCGGCCCGCTGGTTCTCCCGGCGAGACCGCCCGCAGCAAGAGCAAGAAGAAGCAACTACGGAGGAAACGCCAGCTCCTCCACAATGAGCATCCCACCCGGCGCCCTCACAGCCAGCTTCACCGCCCCTTCCAGCACCTCCACCACCTCGACCTCGATCCCCTGAGTCAGCAGCAACCGCATGACCCGCTCATCCGGCTCGCCCTTGAGAATGTTGATCGACACCACGTCACCAGCACGACAGACACCTTGATGAAGCTGCATTTGATGCACCTCACACTCTTGACAGAGTGAGAACACCACAGCAGGCGACCAGAGCGCGAGAACGGTTAAGCGAATTCAGACGTTTCTGAAGAAACTTGAGCACCCCAGCTACCACAGAACGCACAGGAACTCAGACAAGGAGCCCAAGGAGCAGAGCAGCACATGGGGTAACACCAAAGCTAAATTGACGGATCACACGATCAACGCCAATTTATGCCTACCTGCCGACAACGCAGCAGAAAGGACTCTGACAATGAAATTTCCCGCCGCCGCACTCGGGCTTGCCCTCTTGGCAGTGACCACACTCAGCGCAGCCGACGAGCCCAAAGACCCCACCCAGAATGACGCGATAGACACCGCGAGCAAGGCAATCACCGACTTCATCATCAAGCCAATGAGCCAGGAACTCAGCGACCGGATGATGCGTGGCTTCGCGGAGAACGAAGGCGTAATGGCCCCAGCGGCAAAAGAGTATTTGAAGCAACGGAAGATCGAAGAGCAGATTGCCTACGACGAAGAAATGAAGCGTAGGCACGCCGCCATCGTGGAAGCCAAGCGCTGCAAGGTCGACTGCAAGCCCCGCCCGATCCAAGAGTGCCTGAAGCCTGACTACACCATTGATGCTGATGTGATCGGGTGTTCGAAGGGTGAAATAACGAAATCTTGGTAAGTCGAACTTATAAAAAACTTCAAAAAAGCAAAAAACTTGATCTAAAAAACACAAAACCCGAGATAACACAAATGATCGAACTAGAAAAAACACCTTACACTTTAGATCAAGCCGCAAGCATTGAGATAATAAACAAGATCAAAAAAATCGAAGAACGAGTAAGCCTTCTTAGAAAATCAAAAACACTTACCGAAGAAACAATTAAAGATTACTACGGTGAAAAGAGGTTCGAGCAAGTAGCCGAATCTAACGCCATAGAGGGAAGCACCCTTAGCGCCGGAGAAACTGAGTTAGCAGTTCTAAAAGGGATCACGATTACCGGCCATGACCCTGCCTACATCAGAGACGCTCTAGCGCTAGACAAAGCACTAAACAGAGCCTACGAACTATCAAAACAAAAAGAAACACCAACAGACATAGAACAAATTCATGAAATTCATTTTCTGTTACTTGGGGAAAGACGAGGTGCAGGAATTTTCAGAAACGAACCTATACTAATTTCAAGAGCAAGTCACAGACCTCCAAAAACCTGGAATGAGATAATTAACCATATGGAGGAATGGAGAGACTGGTCGGTTAAACATCAGGAAACAGCAGCCCCCATCAGAGCGGTCGTGCTTCATGCGTGGCTAGCCCATGTACATCCATACACTGATGGCAATGGCAGGACAGCGAGGGCGCTAGGAAATCTTGAACTTATTCGCGCAGGATATCCGCCAATCATAATCAAGAAAAAAGAGCGAGAGCGCTATATAGAAGCACTCGCAGAATCAGACGAAGGAGGAGATATTAGCTCTTTCTTTGAACTTGTACTTGAAAAAATAAATGGCGCACTAACTGGACTTGAACTCTCAGCTAAAAAACAGCAGGGATTCGACCCTGTACTTGAGCGTTTAAAGCAAAAGCAAAGCGAACTACTGCAAGTATGGGAGAATGGCGTAAAACTCCTAGTCGCAATGATAAATTTAAACCTATCAAGAACACTTGAAAAAATAGATGGCAAGTGCTCAATACGGACATACGACACCCCATTAGATCTTGAAGATTTTCATGAGATCTGCAAGGGAAATAGCGTTTCAAAAAGCTGGACATTCTCAATAAAAATAGAAGCCCCAGGCTTAAAATCGATAGAGAAACTTGCATATATAGCCCCCAGATCGCAAGCAATTTTTAGCGAAAACAAAGAGCACGGGCCTTCATTGTACTGGTCCCACTCGAACCCGAATGGACACCCGAAGTGGATAAGTGACGGAGAAAATTCACCCTACGCAGTGGAAATAACCGCAAAACTAGGTGAAGGCGACACATGGCGAGTAAGAAAACGAAATAATCTTTTAGAAACAATAACGACTAAAAGGCTAGCAGAAAAGATAGCTGAAGAGTTACTCAAGCGACTAAGCGAATAACCGGTCAGTGAGAATTGGGCATGTCGAAAAAGTGTCGAAAGTAAAGACCGACAATTCCCAGCACAAGCCAAGTCGCATGCCCTGAAAAGCCCGGATTGACTGACGTTGGCAGAGGAAGCCCAGCAAAGACCATGAGCCAAAACGGGTTCGATTCCCTTCGCCCGCTCCAGACATCAAAAGCTAAGCCCCTGAAGAACCTCGGTTTTCAGGGGCTTAGTCGTTTTTGGGGGTTGGGAAGTGTCACCCGCCCTCCCCTGCCTACGGATCGGGCTCCCGCTCCAGCATCTGCTGAGTCAGCAGCGCCACGTTGACCATCACGTACTTGCCCACCTTGCGGGACGGTAGGTAGCCGTTGCGAATCCAGCCCCACACCACGTCGTGTTCGTCGCCCATGCGAATCCAGTTGGCGAACTGGCGCCACGGCATCAGCGGTGGCGGTGCCAGGAAGTCATCACGGTCCATGGCCTAGCTATCCTTCACGTGTTCTGAACGGTGGCGGGTCCAGAAGTCGGCACGGGCGCGGTGGAGCGCGGCGCGCAGGCCGTAGTACAGGGCGTTGTCCCCCAGTTTGTTGAGGCGGCTGACCTGCAGGTCGTCCACATAGCCGGCGACGCGGAACAGCAGCACCAGTTGGCGGAACCTCGTGGCAGCCACGTTGGGATCGCGGTGCAGGTCGAAGCGGATGATGCGGAGCAGTCGGAACAGCAGGCTGGTAGCAGCGCGGTGCGGGCTCCGGGCTTTACGGCATGACATAAGAACAAGGTAGTTTTCTTCCATCTCCCTGGCCTTTGCTGCACTATGTTGGTCTTTATTGGGAAATGATGATTTGCATTTAATGCAAATCACATAGTGCAAGAATAACCACCATTGCAGATAGTTAGTAGCACTATTTGCTAATTACTAAGAACAAATTGGAATGATCAGAGAGCGGCTTATAGCCATATGGGACGCGAAGAGCTTCACAGCCAAGAAGCTGCAGGAGCTGAGCGGGATCGACCGCGAAAAGTGGTACGCCCTACGAAATGGAAAGCGCCGTGCGAACGAAGACGACATCGAAGCAATGGCCAACATCACGCCGGAGTACGCGCTGTGGCTTGTGAGCGGGAAGATCGCTCCTGAGTGCGGCCAGACCAGCCCCGAGTACGACCAGGCGAATGCCACGGATACGGAATAGGCCCTCTATAGATAGAAGCGGCCCGCCAGTTCCCCGGCGAGCCGCCTGTAACACCTAGCCCTCAGCCCCCAGCATCACGGAGGAAACGTCAGTTCCTCCACGATGAACATCCCACCCGGCGCCCTCACCGCCCCCTCCAGAACCTCCAGCACATCCAAAGGCGGATTGAGAATATGAGAGAGCGAATCGTCGCGATACTTGAGCATAAGAAGCTCACAGCCAAGAAGCTGGAAGAGCTGAGCGGCATCGACCGCGAGAAGTGGTATGCGCTCAGAAAGGGAGGAAGGAGGGTCAACGAGGACGACATCAAGGTCATCGTCGAACTGGCCCCGGAGTACGCGCTGTGGCTTGTGAGCGGAAAGATCGCTCCCGAGTGCGGCCAGACCAGCCCCGAGTACGACCAGGCGAATGCCACGGATACGGAATAGGCCCTCTATATATAGAAGCGGCCCGCCAGTCCCCTGGCGAGCCGCCTGTAACACCCAGCCCTCAACCCGCACCATCACGGAGGGAACGTCAACTCCTCCACGATGAGCATCCCACCCGGCGCCCTTACCGCCAGCTTTACCGCCCCCTCCAGAACCTCCAGCACTTCCACCTCGATCCCCTGGGTCAGCAGCAACCGCATCACCCGCTCGTCCGGCTCCCCATCAAGGATGTTGATCGACACCACATCGCCCGCACGGCAGACACCTTCATGTAATTGCATGTGTGACACACCTCACATTTTCACGAGGTAAAGAACAGCACAGGGAGCGGGTTAGCGCGAGGGTGGCCAGATGGATTCAGACGTCTCCTAGGAATCTTCGGCATCCCAGCTACACCTGCATGCGTAGGCCCCCTACCAACAGGCATGGGCACCGGCGTTGATAACGGCGCCCTGGCTGAATAGGATTCAGCGGCTTGCCGATCAAAGGAGTGATGGCCATGAAAGCCGACTGGGATGACGCCCCCCGCCATGTAAGGCGGAACGGGAAAAACGCATGGCTTCGCTGGCTGGTGCCAGGGCTCGCAGGCTGTGCCCTGGTGTTTGGCTTGCTCAACCTGGCTGGCACCCACTTCGCCTTCCCCCGCTTCAACGATCAACCCGCCGAGCCGCCAGCCGAGTACGTACATACCGACCCGTACGGCAACGGGGCTGAACGCCAACCGCAAACCGCCACTGCCGAAGAGCAGTTCTGGGCCGATCAACGCCGCAAGGAAGAACAGCGCCGGGCACAGGCCCAAGCCCAGCAGCGGCAGACCGACTTCAACGACCACAACTACACGCCCCGGCAGCCCGACAACGTGGTGAGCATGGAAGGCGTGCGGCAGTCGCTCGCCTATCAACAGCCCAACCAGCAAACGACCACCCGCCGCCGATCCGTAGAAAAGGATGCGCACTGGATAGAAAAGTGGAGCGGTGGCGGCAGCTATTACGCAACCTGGACCATCGTGAACAACTACATCGACAACAGCAGCGTGTGCGACAACCACAAACGTGGCTCGATCGATTACCGGGAGTGCCGCAAAGGCGCGAAGCAGTTCTTCAAAGCCGAGTGCAGGGGCTGGGGAGAGCGCTGGCAGCAAGACCGTGAGCCGAGCAGCGAGCTTATGAAGCAGCGCTACTGCTCCGCCGCCAGCAGCTTTAGCCCGATGATGTAGCGCGGGAGGAACGATCAGTCACGCGTAGTGATAGAACAGCGCGACACCGATAGAGAGGACGGCAAACACCACCGCCGCAATGAAAAACGATGGCGGTGACTTGCTGTTGCGTGCGTCGAGAATCTCTTGCGCCTGCAGGTGCACATAAGAAGGCGGTGTACGTGATTTGACCGGCCGATTGATTCGCTCGACCGGGCTCTTTTCCTTCGGGGCAGGAGGCACATCGGCAGGCTTGGCACGACCACCAGGACGCTTCCACTCCTTGCCATCCCGCTCTGCACGGGCCTGTTGAAACCAATCCCTGTCTTCGAGACCCATATGCTCTCCCTGGCCAACCTTGGGGCGATTGAAGGGCCGAACGTTAGCCTGTGGAAGCCAGAAGCGAAATACATCCACGCAACCTAACTGCCTGAAAGGCAGGAGCCTGCGCCACGCCTCGGCGTCGACACGTCATCACCAACGTCAAATTGACTAAAGCCGCCCATGACGCCACCTTAGGCATCGCCGGCAAACGCCTGTACCTGACACGGGAATACCGCAGTAGAGCGCTGCATTTATAGGGACGTAAGAATGGCCAAGTTTCTCAACACCAGTGCAACCAACTACTTCCTCGAAGAACTGATCAAGAACGCCAAAGACCGCCTGATCCTGATCAGCCCCTTCCTCAAGCTCAACGACCGGATCAAAGAGCTTCTGATCGACAAGGACCGTCTCAAGATCGATGTCCGTATTGTCTACGGCAAAAGCGAGCTCCAGCCGGAGGAGATCCGCTGGCTCAACGAACTCACCTACATCCGCACCAGCTTCTGCAAGAACCTCCACGCCAAGTGCTACCTCAACGAAGAGATCTGCATCATCAGCAGCCTGAACCTCTATGAGTTCAGCCAGGTGAACAACAACGAAATGGGTGTGCTGATCGAGCGCTCAGAAGACACCGATCTGTATCGGGATGCCTACGAGGAAGCGCAGCGGATCATCCGTATCAGCGAGGAAGTGCGTATCAGCCTTGAACGCATCGCCAGCGAGGCGGAAAAGGAGGAAGACGCCGGGGATGAAAAGACTACAAAGCTGACAACTTCCAAGTTGGGCCAGCGCTACAAGCTCAAGACCGCTGAACTGATTCAGAAACTGGTAGAGCTTGGCTATCTCGAGACCAAAGATGGAAAGGAGTATCTGACCGCAAGTGGCAAAGAGATCGGCGGAGAGTTCCGCGTCAGCCCGAAGCATGGCCCCTACTTCCTGTGGCCTGAAGACATGAAGTTATAAGCGGATCAGTCAGAGTGAGCGGATAGGTCGATAACCTATCCGCCTTGGCATTCACGCTAGAACGCGCAGTTACCCTAAATACAGCTACACCCAAAGCAAAACGAAGCCTTACAAACGCTTGCTTTCAATCTTCACCAGAACACCATCAATAAATTTCAGATAGCGGTACATCCCATTGCTGGGGCCGTATACCCAGTTCTCGACGGTTACCGACTTGTTTGGCGTCTTGTTGTGCGTACCGATCATAGGCTCGATCACCTCCTTGTCTTGCGGCTCACCGCACTTCTCGATGACTTCGAATTTCTTCGCGCCCTCGTTGATCAAGTTGTTACCACAGCGTATCGAGGCAAAGGCTGGTCACGCCCTTACATGGGTGCCAGTAACGCTCCTCAAATCGTCCCCTGGGAATCGCCCCCCACCCTCGGCCAGATTTTCAAACACTGCGCGTAGCGGCTCTCTTCAACCACCCTGGGGTAGGTACCGGGATCGAGGGCGCGCACCACGCCGAAATCCGAACACGTCTCCCGATAGCCGAGCTGGCAACTCGACTGGTCGAAGGCTTCCCGCAGCAACTTCCTGAGCCCGTTCATACGCGCTTGGGCCACCCGGGTGGTCACTTCAATAATGTCCATCTGATCGGTGGTTTCCCGATACAGGTCAAAAATCAGCACGTCGTGCATCTCGTCATGCCCCAGAAAGGCATGCACATCACCCTCCCCAACCTTTGTGCGTTCGAAATAGAGATCCCACAGGCCAGTCAATGCATCAGGGTTGACGCCGACGTACCGAGCAATGTCTCGCCAGGCCGCAGTGAGGTATTTGGTGTCATCGATCCACTCGTATAAATCGGGCATTGAGATGGAGAACTGGACACTCGCAATAGGAATCAAGGGGTTCACGCAGCTAACTCCTTCCGATGAAGAGCGTTGAGCGAAGACGGCTACAACAACCGTTGATCCGTCGTTTCGCCCAGCAAGAAGCCCCGCGTGATGCGGAGCTTCTTGCTTGAGGGGACGCCCCGTCCCGATCAGGCCGGAACGGGCTTGATCACCAGGAAATTCCGCGCGCTGTAATACGCCTCGGAGTCCTGCCAGGCCAGCCCCGCGAAGCTGTCCATGCCCGCCTGCCAGGGCTCGTTGTCGAACAGCGCCTCCACCGTGCGCTGGTTGTCGAAGGCGCAGAAGAAGTGCCGGAACCAGTGGAGGCGCCCGTCCAGCGGCAGGGCGCGGATCTGCGCCTCGATGCTGGGGAACAGGTTCTCCGGCAGCGTCGGCACCTTGCCGTCGGCACCGCGCGTGCAGAAGTTGCCCAGGTGCGCCTCGAAGCGCTGCTCGCCCACCTGCCAGGTCTCTACCGTCACCTGGTCCTCGTCGACACGGCCCCAGAGTGCCGAGAGCAGTACATGGAAGCTGTTGCGGCAGAAGTTCTCCCAGGCATCGCGCAGGCCGGCCTCGCCCTCACCCACGCCGGCGAAGGCTTCCTGGAACTGGCGGTTGTCATCCTCCAGCAGCACGTCCACATCCAGCCGGCCGGTCTTGCCGCGGGGATACCAGGTGGCGCGGATCGCCGGCAGCCGGCCACCCGGCGCGACCCACCCCTCGTGCACGACGAACTCGACGCCGTGGGCTTCGAACAGTGCAGCCAGAAGCTGCGAAACAGAGACCGGTTCCATCTTCGATCCTCATGCAATGATGGCGCGCCCGACACGGGCCGAAACGGCGCGTAGAGTACCGCGCTTCAGCATCACGAGCCGGTCGTTCGTCAATGAATGCGACCGGACTTCAGCAGTCCCGCACCACCGCCTGGAGCCATGCAGCCGATGAAACGCACCCTCGCCGCCCTCACCCTGCTGCTGGCCCTGCCCACGCTCCACGCCGAGGAGGTTGCCCCCATGAACCACCCGCCCTTCGATGCCGCCTTCGCCGAGGGCTACCAGGTCAAGGTGGAGGGGATCGACTACCGCTTCTACACCCAGCCCGTTGGCGAGCTGGAGCTGCCCACCGGGCAACTGGTGGCCTGCGACCCGCTGGTGAGCTGTGACGCGCCCTTCACCCAGGCGGTGCCCAAGGGCCGCTTCCCGCTGCAGTTGGCCATCGCGCGGATCGGCGAGGACGAGCGCATCGCCTTCGCCCGCATCGTCTTCGCGCCCGGCACGGCAACCCGCTGGGAGATGGCCCTGGTGGACGGCCAGGACCCGAGCACCCTGGGCCCGGACGAATTCTTCGGCTACGGGGTGGACAGCGGCACCGGCGGCTTCATGGACGCCGCCGCCCTGCGCCGCTACGAAACGCAGCGCGAACAGGAGGGCGAAGCCTTCGACGAGCGCCTGCTGGCCGAGCTGGACAAAACCTACCGGCACACCCGCAGTTGGACGCTGCTGCCGACCGAGGCCGGCAACGTGACGTTGTTCTCCAGCGGCTATGGCGACGGCACCTATCCCAGCTACTTCGGCTACGACGCCAGTGGCCGGCTGGTGGCCGTGGTGACCGACCTCCTGCTGGTGCCCTGGCACTGAGGCCGGGGCCGATTCAGTCGCCCAGGGGCTCCAGGTTGGCGTCGATCCAATGGCTCGGCACCACACAGAGGCTGCCGCTCCCGGCAGGCTGGAGCGCCGGATGCCTGCAGATCGGGCCATGCGCCTGCCCAGGCCGAGCCTGTGGATAACGCCAACTCAACGCTCTGGCAGCGCCTGCCCGCTGCCGCGCAGGCGCCCCAGTACACGCTCGGCATTCTCCTGGCAGCCCATGCCCTCGGGCTTGTCCTCAATGCTGTCGATCACCTGCAACAGCCGCTCGCGGGCCACCACCAGGCGCGCCTGCATGGCCTCGATCTCCGCCACCTTGCGCCGCAGGCCCTCCAGCATTCGCTCGTGGTTGCCCTGTACCTGGTCGGGGCTGGGCAGCAGGTGGCGCATCTCCTCCAGGCTGAAGCCGGCCTGCTGGCCACAGGCGATCAGCTCCAGCACCGAGAGGGCTTGCTCGGGGTAGTCCCGGTAGCCATTGCCCAGGCGCTGGGCGGCGATCAGGCCGCTGGCCTCGTAGAAGCGGATGCGCGAGGCGGTCAGGCCGCTGCGTCGCGCCAGTTCACCGATTTTCATGGCTGGGGTTCTCCACCTATTGACCTTGAAGCTGACTTTAACCTTAGGCTCTGCCGCAGCTCTTCTACCTTCCGTCGACGCCCACCCGAGGACACCCACCATGCTGCCCTTCCAGCCGCTCAGCCTGCCCAATGGCACCACCCTGCCCAACCGCATCGCCAAGGCCTCCATGGAGGAGAACCTCGCCGATCCCCGCCAGGCGCCGTCCGATGCGCTGCTTCGCCTCTACGCGGCCTGGGCCGAAGGCGGTGCGGGGTTGCTGCTCAGCGGCAACGTGATGGTGGACGCCCGCGCCATGACCGGCCCTGGCGGCGTGGTGCTGGAGGATGACCGCCAACTGCCGCGCTTCAGCCAATGGGCAAAAGTGGGCAAGGCCCATGGCGCGCAGTTCTGGCTGCAACTGAACCACCCCGGCCGGCAGATGCAGGCCAACCTCGGCCAGGCGACCGTCGCCCCATCAGCGGTCGCCCTGGAGATGGGCAGCCTGTCGCGGATGTTCCCCACCCCGCGTGCGCTGGAGGAACAGGACATCGCCGCCCTGATCGAACGCTTCGCCCACAGCGCCGTGCTGGCCGAGCAGGCCGGCTTCGACGGCGTGCAGATCCACGCCGCCCACGGCTACCTGCTCAGCCAGTTCCTCTCGCCGCTGACCAACCGCCGCCAGGACCGCTGGGGCGGTTCCCTGGAGAACCGCGCGCGCCTGCTGCTGGAGGTGGTGAAGGCGGTGCGGGCGCGGGTATCCCCCCGCTTCGGCGTGGGGGTGAAGCTGAACTCGGCGGACTTCCAGCGCGGCGGCTTCGAGCCGCAAGACGCCCGCCAGGTGCTGCTGTGGCTGAACGACCTGCCGGTGGACCTGGTGGAACTCTCCGGCGGCAGCTACGAGGCGCCGGCCATGCAGGGCGACGCCCGGGATGGTCGCACCCTCGCGCGCGAGGCGTACTTCCTGGAGTTCGCCCGCGAACTGGCCACCGAAGCGCGCATGCCGGTGATGGTCACCGGCGGCATCCGCCGGCTGCCGGTGGTGGAGCAGGTGCTGGCCAGCGGCGTGAGCCTGGCCGGCATCGCCACCGCCCTGGCCCTTGACCCGGCCCTGCCGCGCCGCTGGCGTGAGGGCGACAACGCCGCCAGTGCCGAGCTGCCGCCCATCCGCTGGCGCAACAAATCCCTCGCTGCACTGGCCTACATGTCGGCCGTGAAATACCAGATGCGCCGCCTCGGCGACGGCCAATCCACCCGCCCCGGCGTCTCCCCGCTGCGCGCCTTGCTCAAGGAGCAATGGCACACCCTCCACCGCACCCGCCATTACCGCCGGCTCATGGCCGAGCGTAGCGAGGGGTAGGCATGGAGACGGCTGCGGGGGATGGCGCGGGTTGATGCGGTTCGCCGAGCTCACCGCATCCTACGGGTGCCCGATGTGCGTCGAGGCGGTGGACAGGTGAAGCGCGGAGTATCCGGCAGGCCGCGGCGGCAAACGTAGGATGGGCTGAGCTCG